>CAZRYP010000213.1:1058-4834 GCA_964604295.1 uncultured Treponemataceae bacterium | reverse complement strand
GTCGAGGCCGCCATGACCCTGGCCCAGAAAGGACGACGGGTCATCCTCGTAGAGAAGTCTCCCTGCCTGGGCGGCAGGGTGGCCCGATACGAGGACGTCTTCCCCCGCATGGAATGCGCCTCCTGCATGCTGGAACCCCTTCTGGACCATGCCCTTCATGCGGAGAATATCGAGGTCCTGACCTACAGCGAGGTGGAGGAGGCGCTCGGCTCGTTCGGGAATTTCAAGATCAAGGTCAGGCAAAAGGCGCGGTCGGTGGACGCGAAGGCCTGCATCGGCTGCGGCGCCTGTCAGGAAGCCTGCCCCGTGAAGGTCCCCAACGAGTTCAACGAGGGCCTGAGCGAAAGGAAAGCCATTTTCACCCCGTACACCGGGGCGCTCCCCAATGTCCCCGTGATCGACCGCTCGAGCTGCCGCCGCTTCAAGGACGGCGCGTCGGCCGAGGAACAGGCCTGCGACCTTTGCCAAAAGGCGTGCCCGTTCGGCGCGATCGACTACGGCCAGGAAGATCGGGTGAAGGAGGTGCAGGCGGGCGCCGTCGTGCTGGCGACCGGATTTTCCCTGTTCGATCCCCGGCGGGCCCCGCAGTACGGCTATGGGAAGCTCGACAACGTCCTCTCGGCGATGGAGTTCTCGAGGATGCTTTCCCAGAGCGGGCCGACCGGAGGGAAAATCGTCAAAAAGGACGGTACGCCGCCGGGTTCTGTGGCGATCCTTCATTGCGTGGGCTCGCGCTGCAAGGACTTCAACCCGTATTGCTCGGGGGTCTGCTGCATGTACTCGCTGGCCTTCGCGCACGTCATCAAGAAGCGGCTGCCGGACGCCGAGGTCGCCAATGTCTATTCCGACCTGACGTTGGAAGGGCGGGATTCCCAGACCTTCTGCGACAAGGTCAAGGACGAGGGTGTGAACTTCGTGCGCGTGGCCGGACCGGGCGCCGCGAGCGTGAGCGCGCAAGACGGCGCCCTGGCGGTCGCCTACCGGGACGGCGCGGGCGAGGAGCGGACGCTGCGCGTGGATATGGTCATCCTCGCGCAAGGGCTGGAGCCCGGCCCCGACGCGCAAAAGCTGGCGAAGCTTTTCGATATCTCCCGGGAGAAAGACGGCTTTTTCGCCGAGGTCCACGGGAGACTCGAGCCGGTGTCCACGGCGCATAAGGGCGTCTTCATCGCCGGGTGCTGCGAAGAGCCCCAGGATATCCATGCGTCGGCGGCGCAGGCCCAAGCGGCGGCCGGGAAAATACTCTCCGCCTTGGTCCCCGGCGAGAAACTCGAGCTGGAGGCCAGGGTCGCGGAGATAGACCCCGACCTTTGCGCCGGCTGCAAGATCTGCCTGGGCGTGTGTCCCTATAAGGCGATCAGCTACGACGGCGACAAGAAGATCGCCGTGGTCAACGACCTGCTGTGCCGCGGATGCGGCACCTGCACGGCGGCCTGCCCTAGCGGAGCCTCCACGAGCAGGCATTTCACGGACCAGGAGATATTTTCCGAGATCCGGGCGGCCTTGATCGACACCTATGAGCCCAAGATCGTGGCCTTCCTGTGCAACTGGTGCTCCTATGCCGGAGCGGACAAGGCGGCCAGCGCGCGCATGCCATTCCCTCCGAAGCTCAGCATCGTCCGGGTCATGTGCAGCGGCCGGGTCGACCCCCAATTCGTGCTGGAGGCCTTCAAGAAGGGCGCGGACGGCGTCATGATCCTCGGCTGCCATCCGGGAGACTGCCATTACAAGGAAGGCAACCATAAGGCTTTCCGGCGGACGATGCTTCTCAAAAAGGCTCTCCAGGAGCTGGGGATCGAGGAGGAACGGTTGAAACTGGAGTGGGTTTCGGCCAGCGAGGGCGAGAAATTCGCGCGGGTGGCCGCGGGGATGGCGGAGACTCTAAAGAAGTTGGGGCCGCTCGGCTTGGCATCCAACCTGTGAGCGTGCGAGGAACACGGAGGTTTTCGGATGAGCTCTAAACCTAAGGTGGCATTTTACTGGTGCTCGAGCTGCGGGGGTTGCGAGGAGGCGGTGGTCGATCTCCATGAGGACCTCCTGAAGGTCGTGGATGTCGTTGACATCGTCTTTTGGCCCGTGGCCCTGGATTTTAAGTACAAGGACGTCGAGGCCATGAAGGACGGCGAGATCGCCGTCAGTTTCATCAACGGAGCGGTGCGGCTGTCCGAGCAGGAGGAGATCGCGAAGTTGCTGAGGAGGAAGTCTCGGATGGTCGTGGCCTTCGGAAGCTGCGCCCATCTCGGCGGCATCCCCGGCTTGGCTAATTTTTGGAGGAAAAAGGACATCTTCGACAGGGCCTACAAGGATTGCCCCTCGGTCTGCAATCCGGCGGGCGTCCAGCCCAAGGAGACCACGAGGGTCGCCGAGGGCGTTATGGAGCTCCCCCGGTTCTATGACACGGTCAAAACCCTCGCCCAGACCATCGATGTGGATTATTTCCTCCCCGGCTGCGCGCCGCCCAAGGATCTGATCCTGGGCGCGCTCCAGGCCATCCTGGAGGGCAAGCTTCCTCCCAAGGGGGCCGTGCTCGCCCCGAAAAAGACGCTCTGCGAGGGGTGCCGGCTCAAGGACTCGAAGCCCGAGAAGACGGCTCTTAAGGAGATCCGAAGGCCCCATGAGATCCGTATCGATCCGAACAGGTGCTTTCTGGACCAGGGCCTCGTTTGCATGGGGCCGGCGACGAGATCCGGCTGCGGGGAAAAATGCATCAACGCGAACATGCCGTGTCGCGGCTGCTTCGGCCCGACGGATGAGGTCGCCGATCAGGGCGCGAAATACCTTTCGGCGATAGCGTCCCTTTTCGACGTCACGGACGAGGAAGGGATGCGAAAGCTCGCGGATTCGATCGTGGACCTGACCGGCACGCTGTATCGGTTCAGCCTTCCGGCTTCGATGATCAACAGAAAGAGGGGGTAGTCCGGGCATGGAAAAGAAAATCACCATCAATCCGATCACCCGCCTGGAAGGCCATGGGAAGATAGAGATCTTCCTGAATGGGCAAGGGGACGTGGCCGGGGCGTATCTGCAGATCCCCGAGCTGCGGGGGTTCGAGAAATTCTCCGAAGGGCGGCCGGCCGAGGAAATGCCCCGAATCACCCCCCGGATCTGCGGGGTATGCCCGACCGCGCACCATATGGCCTCCACGAAAGCCCTGGATTCCCTCTACCAAGTCCGGCCCACGCCGGCGGCGAGGGCCATCCGCGAGCTCATGTATTCCGCGTTCATGCTGGAAGACCATATGCTGCACTTCTTCTTCCTCGGAGGGCCCGATTTCATCGTCGGCCCGCAGGCCCCCGCCGCCGCGAGGAATATCCTCGGCGTCATCGGGAAGGTGGGTCAGGAGGCGGCGGGCAGCTTGATACGGCTCCGGCGAGAATGCCGGGCGCTGATCGAGCTCATCGGAGGCAAGGTAATCCATCCCGTCTGCGGCTTGCCCGGGGGCGTTTCCAAGCCGTTCACGGAGGCGGATCGAAGGAAATATAAGCCGACGGCCGAGTATGGAGTCGAATTCGCCCGGTTCGCCTTGAAGGCGTTCCACGAGATCGTCCTCGGCAACAAGGCCTATCTCGACTTGGTCTTCGGCGAACCCTTCAAGCTTAAGACCTATTATATGGGCTTAGTGGATGAAAAAAACAAGGTGAACTTCTACGACGGAAAGCTTCGCGTGGTGGATCCGGACGGGAAAGAATTCGCCAAGTTCGCTCCAGAAGACTATTTGGAGCATCTCGCCGAGCATGTGGAGTCGTGGACGTACGCGAAATTCTTGTACCTGAAGA
>CAZRYP010000213.1:0-1048 GCA_964604295.1 uncultured Treponemataceae bacterium | reverse complement strand
AAAGTCGGCTGGAAGGACCTGACGGACGGACGGCTCAGCGGCGTGTACCGCGTCGCGCCCCTGGCCAGGCTCAACGCGGCCGACGGCATGGCCACGCCGCTGGCCCAGCAGGAGTACGAGTGGATGTATTCCACGCTGGGCGCGAAGCCCGCGCATAACACCCTGGTCTTCCATTGGGCGAGGCTTATCGAGGCCCTCTACGCGGCGGAAAGGATGCGGGAGCTGCTCGACGCTCCCGAGCTGACCGACCCCGACGTCCGGAACATCCCCACGGCCGTGCCGCGCGAGGGGATCGGCGTGGTCGAGGCTCCCCGAGGGACGCTGGTGCATCATTACCATACGGATGAACGCGGGCTCATTCGGAACGCCAATCTGCTGGTGGCGACCCAGAACAACCTCGCCGCCATATGCATGTCCATCGCGAAGGTCGCCTCCGCCTTGATCAAGGGAGGGAACGTTTCCGACGGGCTGCTGAATACCGTGGAGATGGCTTTCCGCGCCTACGATCCGTGCTTCGCCTGCGCCACGCACGCCGTGGGGGAGTCGCCGGTCGTCGTACGCGTCCTCGACGCCGATAGGCGCCTGGTCCGCGAGTTTCCGGGCGGATAACTTGACGCAGCGCCAATCCAAGGCGTCCTCCACGCTGGTCCTGGGCGTAGGCAACACGTTCCTGGGCGACGACGGCGTGGGCATAGAGATCGCCCGGAGGCTGGCCGCGGAGCCGCCGGCCGAGGATGTGGATATCCAAGAGACGTGCGAGGCGGGGTTCGCCCTGCTCGATGTCCTCGTCGGCTACGAGCGGTTGATCGTCTTGGACGCCATCCAGACCGGCCGGGCGGCGTACGGGTGCATCCACCGCTTCGGGCTGGAAGAGCTGGGCGGGACGGGCGGCGGTCGGTTCATCCACAACGCCAAGCTGCCGGGGCTGCTGCGCTTGGGCGCGGAGCTGGGATTCCCGCTGCCGCGCCACGTGATATTTTACGGAGTGGAGGCCGAGAGACTGGATGTGTTCGGCGAGGGACTAACGCCCGCGGTGGAAGCGGCCGTC
>CAZRYP010000212.1:2953-4846 GCA_964604295.1 uncultured Treponemataceae bacterium | reverse complement strand
ACCACAGTGCTCGCGATCATCGCCCTCGTGTCGGTCCTGCTGTTCACCAGCGCCGACGCGAAGCAGATCGGTCAGCAGTTCAAGTCCAAGGGGTACAGAGTCGCCTATGTGCTCAACGGGACATCGACGGAAATCTTCAAGATGGCATTCGACGCCGCCATCAAGGAAGGAGCCCTCTACGGCATCAAGGTGGACGTGTTCACCGCGGACGGAGACGACATCCGCTTCCAGGACATCGTCAACCAGTGCGCCCAGCAGGGATACCAGGGAATGATCATTTCCCACGGCAAGCCCCAGTATTCCTACGACCTCGTGAAGAACGTCGTCGCCAAGGGCATCAAGGTCGTCACCTTCGACACCGTGATAGCCGACGCGGCCGGCAAGGGCATTCCCGGCGTCACGACCATGTTCCAGAGCGACCAGGAAATGGCCCGCCTCACCCTCGACTACATCGTCGACGACCTGCTCAAGGACAGACCCCGACCCATCAGAGTGCTCAAGCTCTGGCGCGGCCCCGGCATCCCCCCCTTCGACAGGAGACAGGAAACCTACAAGAAGTTCGAGGAAGCCGGCAAGATCAAGACCCTCGAAGTGCTCGGACCCTCCAACCCCGCCGACTCCGAAGGCTCCATCGCCACCGTCGTGGCCTCCATCCTCCCCAAGTATCCCAAGGGAACCGTCGACGTGATCTGGAGCGCCTATGACGCCTATGCCCGCGGAGCCTACAAGGCCCTCATCGAAGCGGGAAGGAGCGACATCCCCCTCGTGACCATCGACATCTCCAACCAGGACATCAACTTCATGCGCTCCCAGGACAAGATCTGGAAGGCATGCGTGGCCACGCACTTCCCCAACATCGGCATTTCGGCGGTACGCCTCCTCTCGCAGAAACTCAACGGCGAGACCACGCCCCCCGAATACATCCTCCAGCCCTCGGTCATCTTCGCTTCCCAGCTTACGCCGGCGGCCAACGTCACCAACCTCGGCACCATCATCCCCGGCTACGGCCTCAACACCGACAACATCACCGACTGGATGGCCGAACTCAGGAAGGCGGCCGGGGTCAAATAAGCCCGGCGCCAGGACAGTACAGGAAAAAGGCTCTTCCGGGGGCGGGCGCCGCGTGGGCGGCGCCCGCCCCCCCAGGGGAGCGATTCATCGGAGCAAGGGCAGCCAATGAGCCAGACAGTCAGCACCATCGAGATGAAGGGCATTAGCATCGAGTTCCCCGGCGTCAAAGCCCTCAGCGCCGTGGATTTCTCCATGAAAAGCGGGGAAATCCGCGCCGTCGTCGGCGCCAACGGGGCGGGCAAGTCCACCCTCATGAAAGTGCTCGCGGGAGCCAACTCGGGCTACACGGGCAGCATCCTCATCGACGGCCAGTCCTGCGAGATCCGCGAACCCCGCACCGCCAAAATGCTCGGCATCGAACTCGTCTACCAGGAAGTGGACACGGCCCTCTTCCCCTACCTTTCGGTGGCCGAGAACATCATGTTCAACAGCCTCGTCACCGGCATGAAGGGCAAGTCCCTCGTGCACTGGGGGACGATGAGGAAATCGGCCAGGGAAATCCTGGGACGCCTCCACATGGACATCGACGTATCCCGGAAAGTCTCCGGCCTCACCCTCGCCGAAAAGCAGATGGTCCTCATCGCGAGGGCGGTGAGGGAACGCTGCCGCTTCCTCATCCTCGACGAACCCACCGCCCCCTTGAGCATGGGCGAAGTCGAGGAACTCTTCAGGATCGTCCGCGACCTCGCGGAAAAGGAAGGCGTGGGCGTCATCTTCATATCCCACCGCCTCCCCGAACTCTTCCAGATCTGCCACAGCCTCACCGTCATGAAGGACGGAACCGTGGTGGCCTCGAGGAAGGTGGACAAGGACCTGACCACC
>CAZRYP010000212.1:0-2943 GCA_964604295.1 uncultured Treponemataceae bacterium | reverse complement strand
CCCGCGAGATCGTCACCCTCATGCTCGGGCGCAGCTTCGAGGAAAACTTCCCCAAGACCCCCGCCGCGATCGGCGAGGTCATGTTCGAGGCGGCCAACCTCTTCGACGAAGCCGGGAAAGTGAAGGACGTGTCCTTCACCATCAGGGGAGGGGAGATAGTCGGCGTCTGCGGCCTCGTCGGCGCGGGCAAGACCGAACTCTGCAAGCTCCTCTTCGGCGCGAACAGGATGAAGAGCGGAAAGGTCAGGCTCAAGGGCAAGGCGCTCACGGTACACAGCCCCACTACGGCCGTGCGCCAGAAGATAGCCCTCGTGCCCGAGGAAAGGCGCAAGGAAGGCGTCCTCGTCACCGAACCCGTCTACTTCAACCTCTCCGCCGCCTGCCTCGGAAAATTCTGCGACAGGTTCTCCTTCGTGAAGAAACACCTCGAAATCCAGAACGCCAAGCGCCTCGTCGCCGAACTGGGCATCAAGACCCCCTCGGTGTTCCAGCGCCTGAAGTTCCTCTCCGGCGGCAACCAGCAGAAAGTGGCCGTCGGCAAGTGGCTCACCTCCGATTCCGACGTCTACATGCTGGACGAGCCCACCAAGGGCGTCGACGTGGGCGCCAAGCGGGACATCTTCCAGCTCATTCAGGGCCTCGCCGGCAAGGGCAAGGCCGTTCTCTACGCTTCGTCCGAAATCAACGAGATCCTGGCCATCACCGACAGGATCTACATCATGTACAATGGCAGCGTCGTCGCCGAACTCCCGACAAAGACGGCCACCGAAGAAGAAATCCTATTCTACGCCACGGGGGGCAACAAATAATGTCGAAAGCGGAAGCCACGGCCATGCCCAAGGGCAAGGCCTCGGACTTTTTGGGAAAATGGGCATCCCTCATCGCCCTCGTCGCGGTATTCGCGTTCTTCGCCCTGCGCATGCCCAAGATGTTTCTCACCAGCAGCAACATGATCACCATCCTGAGGTCCATCTCGATCACCACCATCATCGGCATCGGCCTCACCATCACCCTCGCCGTGGGAGGCTTCGACCTCTCCTCGGGCTCGATGGCCTCCATGGCGGGATCCCTCGTCATCAGCTTCATCGTCTGGTACCAGATGAGCATGTGGCTGGCCATCCCCCTCACCCTCGCCCTCACCATGGGCCTGATGATGATCACCATGCTCCTCATCGTCAAATTCAAGATCCCCGACCTCCTGGCCACTCTCGCCATGATGTTCATGCTGGACGGACTCAGCCTCACCTACTCCGGCGGCGGCGCCCTCTCCGAAGGCATGCCCAGGCCCAACGGCGCCGACACCCTGGGCAGGATCTCCCAGACCTTCAAGAACATGGGCCAGGCGCCCACCATCATCATCATGATCGTCATCGTCGTCGTGGTGCACATCTTCCTCACCTACACCAAGTACGGACGCTACATCTACGCCGTCGGAGGCAACAAGGAAGCGGCCCGCCTCTCGGGCATACCCATCTACCGCTACCGCGTCTACGCGGGCATCCTCGCCGCGGCTTTCATCGGCCTGGGAGGAGTCCTCGTCGCCTCGCGCAACATGTCGGCCCAGATCCAGGGAGCGGCGGGTTACGCCATGCCGGCCATCTCCGCCGTCTTCATAGGACGATCCGTGGCGGGCGCGGGCAAGCCCAACGCCTTCGGCACCTTCGTCGGAGCCTCCCTCGTGGGCATCCTGGAAAACGGTCTCATCATGATGTCGGTGCCCTACTATTCCCTGAACGCGGTCAAGGGCGTCGTGCTCGCCCTGGCCCTGGCATCCACCTACTACTCCAGCACCAGCGACAACTAAAGGAAGAGGAAGGACGCAGCTATGCCGAAATTCGACAGCCATTTCCGCATGGGTGAAGCCGACGCGGCCGAATACGCCCGGTACAGACTCCCCAGGTTCGCGGCCTCCAGGCGGCTCGAGGCCAGGGAAATAGGCGACGGCAACATCAACTTCATCTTCAGGGTGAGGGATCCCGACAGCGGCGATTCAGTCATCATCAAGCACGCCGACGCCGACACGCGCTCGGGCTCCAGGACCCTCGGCTTCGACCGCAACCGCATCGAGGCGGAAATCCTCAAGATGGAGGGCGAACTCGCCCCCGGCCTCGTGCCCGAAGTCTACGACTACGACCCCGTCATGGCCTGCCTCTCCATGGAAGACCTCTCCGACCACGTCATCCTCCGCTATGAGCTCATGAAGCACAAAATCTTCCCCAGGCTCGCCGCGGACATAAGCGACTTCATGGCCAAGACCCTCGTGCCCACCCTCGACATGGTGATGGACCCGGTCAGGAAGAAGGAACTCGTGAAGCGCTACACCAACCCGCCCCTGTGCGCCATCACCGAACAGCTCGTCTACACCGAGCCCTACACCAACAAAACAGGGCGGACCAAGGTTTTTCCGCCCAACGCCGCTTTCGCGGAGAGGGAACTCTTCTCCGACACCGAGCTCCACCTCGAGGTGGCCAAGCTCAAATACGCCTTCATGAACGACGCCCAGGCCCTCATCCACGGCGACCTCCACTCGGGCTCCCTCTTCGTCAGGGAAGACTCCACCAAGGTGATAGACCCCGAATTCGCCTACTTCGGACCCATAGGCTACGACGTCGGCAACGTCATCGGCAACTTCTGCTTCGCCTGGGCCAACGCCCAGGTCACCATGGGGGAGGGCGGCGCGGGAGAGGGCGGCGGCGAATGCGCCGCGGCCGCAGGAAACGACGCCGACGGCGCCGCCGCCAAAGCCGCCTACATCGCCTGGCTGGAGGACACCATCGCCGCCACCGTCGACCTCGTCAGGATGAAGTTCCTCGAACTCTACAAGGCGAGCGCCACCGACCCCATGGGCAGAACGCCGGGGTACGCCTCGTGGTTCCTTTCGACCATCATCGCCGATGCCGCCGGCGTGGCGGGAATTGAAATGATCCGCCGCACCGTGGGTGT
>CAZRYP010000211.1:4466-4867 GCA_964604295.1 uncultured Treponemataceae bacterium | reverse complement strand
CAGGCTTAAGAAAGGTCCAGGAGTCTCGATTGTCCTTCCCGCGGAAGTCAGGCAAAAAATGGATCTGGCCGGGATCCTCCCCCTCATACGATCCATTGTCGTTCCGACGATGAGGATGACGGTGGAGCGATACCGGCGGAACATCGCCGTTCCGGGCTGGATCGACATGAAATTCGATCCCCTCGACGGGAAGGGTCGTGACACATCGCTGGATTTCTACAGGAAAGACCGAGTATACGGCTGGATACAGGGCAGAGGTCTGGAATCGCTGACCGCCCATCTCCGCTGGATCGCGGCGATGCCGGGATACGAAGTGCTGGACAGGCAGGCTCTCGAAGCCGCCGCGGAATCGCTCCATAAAAAACTCATGGCTGTCTGCCTGCCCGAATCAGGCATCAGGG
>CAZRYP010000211.1:0-4456 GCA_964604295.1 uncultured Treponemataceae bacterium | reverse complement strand
GCATTTTTTGTCATGGATCCTTCGGGGGCCGACGCCGGGGACTCGGGCGGCAAGGGCTATGGGCGCGGCGAAGACCATGTGGGAAGCGGGGGCTATGAGGGCGGCGGGAGCGCGACGACGCTTTCTCATCTCTTCGTGCTGAGGGGACTTCTGGCTTATGCGGAGTACAGGAATTTCAGGGATGAGGGCGACAGAATAGCCGCCGAACTCAGAAAGGCTGTGGACATTTCTCTGCGGGGCGGATGCCTCGACGATCAGAGAGGCTTCGGTCCGCGGGGCGGGGCGGTATACTCGCCGGACAGGAAAGGCTATGAGGGGCAGATGATTTCGATCGGCGCCTGCGAGCTGCTCTTCGCCTACTCCCGGGCCAGGGAGGACTTCGAGAGGGGCGTCCGGGCGATAAGAGCGATTTTGGAGGGATATGTCAACGAGAACCCTGTGACAGGGACGCTTCTGATCGACGCCCTGGACGCCGATGGCCAACCCATGAGGGAGGATGGCCACCTGAAGGCGAATCCGGGCCATGCCCTGGAATTCGTCGGCCTCGCGCTGCAATTCTTCAGGCACTGCAGGGAAGCGGCCGCAACCGGGACGGCTGATGAAGCCTGGGAGGGCCAATCCGAGGGGGAGGACCAGCCCGCGGGGGAAGGGCTGAGGGTCGGCATGATCGAAGTTCTTCAGAGGCTCGCTTTCGGCTGCGCGCGAGTTGGACGCGCCCCCCACGGCGGAATCGTAAAGAGCGTGGACGCGGAAACGGGCGGTATACTCGACGGCAATTGTCCATGGTGGTCGAGCTTCGAAGCCGTGCGGACCTACGCGGAGCTTTACCTGGCGGTCGACGGAGAGGAGGGAAAGCGCCTCTGCATCGACAAGATGTGGTCCTTCCTGCGTTGCGCCGAAGATCTCTACCTCGAGCCCTCGACGACAGGAATACCTGTCCAGACAGTCTCCATCAGCGGCCGGGTCGTGCCCGTGATACCTGCCACGCCCGACATAGATCCCGGGTACCACACGGGGATGCCCCTCCTCGATGTCCATGAAATCCTTGCCCGGAACGCTTCGATGCTCTGCGGTTCCTCTGATCAGGCAATTCCGCCTCGGCTGGGCGTCCGGCTCCAGGGCCATATCGCCAGGGCTGAGCCTGCCAACAAGGAAATGGATCCGCTCCATGTACGATGCTGTCTGCTCGCATCGGCAAGCACCCAGGCGCTCATCGTGTCGGCCGATGTCCTGGAATTTTCCCGCGAATGGTCCGAAGCCGCCTACACGGCCATTTCCACCAGTCACGGAATACCCGAAGGCAATATTTTTCTTCTCGCGACCCACACTCATACCGCACCGGGCGCCATCGATCTCGGACTTCTGAAAAGCGATAGGATATTCCTCGATTCGCTCGAGGAAACGATAGATGCAGGGATCCGGGCAGCGAGGAAGGCGATGAAGCCGACGGCGGGGCTATGGGTCGAGACCGCGGCCGAAGGCATAGGCGTGAACAGGAGACTGCGCGATCCCGCGACCGGCATGGTGGGCATGAGACCTAACCCCGACGGGGAGAGGGACGAGGCGATGGGCGGGCTTTTCCTGTTCGACGAAGTCGGCCTGCTGCAGACGGTGCTCGTGAACTTGGCCGTCCATCCGACCACTCTGGGGGTTTCCTTTCACGAAGTCTCCGCCGATTATCCGGGGAGGGCGGTCGCGCGGATCAGGGAAGGCTTCGGGAAGGAAGTCGTGGTGATTCCGATCCAGGGCGCTTGCGGGGATGTCCGTCCCAGGGTGCTGGACGAATCGGGGACCGAGTTTGCGGAAGGAACAGAGGAAGATATCGAGCGCATCGGGTCGGCGATAGCCGAGAGCCTTTCCTGGGCCTTCGTCGGAGTGAAGGGCAGGGACGCGACTTGGATCGACGGGAGCATGCTCTCGATCGCGACCAGGGTGGCGGAGCTGCCTCTCGCCACCCTGCCGAGCTTCGAGGGGATCACGGCGCTGAAGGCGCGGCAGGAGAAGGAAATCGCAATATTGAGAGAAGGCTCTGGGGAGAGGGCGGGGTTCGCCGGAAGCCACGAGAATCCTCTCCTTACGGCCGAGACCTACCTGGCATGGGCCGACGGCCTGCTCGAGACGGCCTTTGACGCCAGCCGCGCCTATAGGGGCCCCGCAAGTATCCCTGCGAGGTTTTCCCTCTGCTCCCTAGGCCCGGCGCTGAAGCTGTTCTCCCTCCCGGGCGAAGCTTTCTGCCGGATCGGAAAAAACCTGAAGCGCCGCGCCCTGCCTTCGGGACTGATAGTCTGCGGCTACAGCGGCGGAACCGTGGGGTATATTCCCACGAAGGATGCCTTCGCCGAGGGCGGCTACGAGGTGGAGGCGGCTTTCCGCTTCTACGGATTTCCCGGTCCCCTGTCGCCCGACACCGAGACCATCATCTATGACTTGTTCGACGCCATGCGTGAGGAGGTTCTCGAATGTCCGCATTAGCATTGTTCGGGGGTAGTCCCGCGGTCCGGGAAGAACCCCGGGACCTGTTCCTCTGGCCCATCGTGACGGAGGAAGACGAGAAGGCCATCCTCTCCGTCCTCCACGACCGCAGCATGAGCGGTACGGAGATAACAAAGAAGTTCGAGAAGGAAATGGCCGCGTGGCTCGGAGTGGAGTATGCCCTGGGCTACTGCAACGGCACAGCCGGGGTGCTGTCCGCGCTGTGGGCATGCGGAGTCGGCGCCGGCGATGAGGTGATCTGCCCCTCCATGACCTACTGGGCGAGCGCCGCGCCGGCGCTGAGCCTCGGGGCGGCCGTCAATTTCGCCGATATCGACAAGAAGACGCTCTGCATAGATCCGGACGACATCGAACACAGGATAGGGCCGAGGACCAAGGCCATCATCGTCGTGCATTACGCCGCCCATCCCTGCGACATGGACAGGATTGTCCCCATAGCCCGGAGGCACGGGATAAGGATAATCGAGGACGCATCCCACGCCCAGGGAAGCCTCTACAAGGGGCGGCCCTGCGGAACCCTGGGTGATGTCTCCGTGATGAGCCTCATGACTGCGAAGAGTTTCGCGATAGGCGAGGGCGGGATGCTCTTCACGAACGACAGGTTCATCTACGAGCGGGCGATTTCCTACGGCTTCTACGAGAGGACGGGTTCGGCGTCGGAATTCTTCTCGCCGGACAACCAGCTCACCGATCCCGCCCTGCGCAAGTTCGCGGGGATTCCTGCGGGCGGCTGCAAGCACCGGATGCACCAGATGAGCAGCGCGATGGGCAGGGTTCAACTGAAGTACTACGACGAGAGGATAAAGGAGATCAATGAGGCGATGGAGTATTTCTGGGATTCGCTCGCCGATGTTCCGAGGCTCGCGGCGCACAGGGTCTCCAGGTCCGACGGCTCCTTCATGGGCGGCTGGTATTACGCCCAGGGACTGTTCGACAACGCAGACTATCCCGAAAAAACGCTGTCCAAGGTATGCGAAGCCCTGAGGGCCGAGGGCGCCGGCGTCTGCGCCCCATGCAAGAACGGTCCCCTCCATCTCCATCCGGTCTTCAACGAGCTGGACATATTCGGACTGGGTACGCCGACCATGGTGAGCTTCGCCGGCAGAGACCTAAGGCAGGGAAAGGGAAGGCTGCCGAACGCCGAGGCGATCACCGAACGTTCCTTCAGCGTACCCTGGTTCAAGCACCCCGATCGCGCGGCGATAGACCTCTATGTGGAGGCGTTCAGAAAGGTTTTCTCGGGGCTGGACGCCATAGCCGGGAGGGATGGAGGCTGAGCGCGGCTTCCCGCATCAGGTTCCCGTCATTTCTTTTCAACCTCATTCCCGGATATGAGCCGTGTCCGAAAATCGCCGGAGGTGTATTCCTTTCCCCATCCAGATGCTATACTGAAAGGAAGGCAAAGGAAAGAAAAGGAAAATCCCTGACGGGGGCACCGCTCTATGAATTCTATCGAACGCAAGCGACGCATCATGGAACTCCTCGAGACCAGGGAGTCGATCGAAGTCGTCGAACTCACCGACCTGTTCTCCATCTCGAAGGTGACGGCCCGCAACGACCTGGACGACCTGGAGGCGAAGGGCCTGCTCGTGCGCACCCACGGCGGCGCGGTGATGGCCGAGCGACATGACCTCGTAAGGCTCATAAGCGACACGATCAACGAGAACAGCGACAAGAAGAAGAAAATCTGCGCGATGGCGGCGAAGCTCGTGGAACCCGGGCAGAATATCATCATCGACAGCGGGAGCACGACCGTGCATCTCGCCCAGTACGTGGCGAACCGCCCCGTCACGGTGATAACGAATTCCGTGCTCGTGGTCCAGGAACTGATGGGCGCCGAACAGGTGGAACTCATCGTGGCCGGAGGCGTGCTCCGCAGGCAGTCCATGGCCTTCATGGGCGCATACGCGCGCCACAGCTTCGAGCAGATCCGCGCCGATATCCTTTTCCTGGGCGCTTCGGG
>CAZRYP010000210.1:0-4886 GCA_964604295.1 uncultured Treponemataceae bacterium | reverse complement strand
ATGCCGAAGGAGCCATGGGCTTGAGCCTGAGCAAGAAAACCATGGGCCAGGTCATAGGGAAGGCGTCGGCCAGCGGCGCAGCCTTCGCCTCGATCCGCAATTCCAACCACTTCGGCATAGCCGGTTATTATACGGAGATGGCTGCCCGGCGGGACATGATAGGCATCTGCATGACCAACACGGCCGCGCTGGGCGTCCCCACTTTCGGTCGCAGCGCGATGTTCGGCACGAATCCCATCGCGGTATCGGCGCCTGCCCTGGGAGGGAGGATATTCACCCTGGACATGGCCACCACCTGCGTCACCAGAGGCAAGATCGAGGTCTACGAAAGGGAGGACAAGGCCCTACCCCCCGGCTGGGCCGTGGACACGAAGGGCAAGGAAACCGAGGACGCACGCAGCCTCCTCGAAGATATGCTCTTCCAGCGCGGCGGCGGTCTCCTCCCCCTAGGGGGAGCGGGCGAACTGTTCAGCGGCTTCAAGGGCTACGGACTCGCCGTCCTCGTGGACATCATGACGGCCGTCGCCTCGGGCGGCGTCTTCGGCAAGTCGGTGATGGACAGCGAGGCCACCTCGGCCCGCGTCTGCCATTTCTTCGGCGCCATCAGGCTGGACCTGTTCCGGGATCCCGGGGAGTTCAAGGCCGACATGGACAGGATGCTGGGCGAACTGACGGCGGCCGAAACGGCGGAAGGCTGCAGCAGGGTCTATTACGCGGGACTCAAGGAACACGAAGCGGAAGCCCTGAGCGACCGTATCGGCGTGGCGCTCACGGTGAAGGTCGCCGCCCAGCTGAAACGCATCGGCGACAGCCTGGACGTGGAATTCCCCGTCCCGAAGCAGGGCTGACCCTGACATGGTCCGGCATACGCTCAGCCCTGGATTATCCTGATATAATTCGTTATTCCACCCAGAAGCATTTCCACCGCGATCGCCGTAAGAACCAGACCCATCAATTTCTCTATCGCGCTGAGGAAGCGGGCGCCCAGCCAATCCTGGAGCCGATGCGAGCCCAGGAACACGATGGTCGTGACGGCGATGGCGATGAAGATCGAACCCACCCATTCCAGGCTGCGCGAAGGCGCGGATTTGGCCAGGAGCATCACCGTCGTCATGGCCGAAGGGCCGGCGATGAGCGGTATGGCCACGGGCACTATGAAGGGCTCGGCATTGGTATCCTCGTCCACGAGCCTGCCACCCGAACCAGGGAAAACCATGTTGAGGGCGATGAGAAAGAGAATGACGCCGCCCGCTATCCTCAGGGTTTCGTCCGAGAGATGCAGCGCGTCGAGAAAGGCCGAACCGAAGAGGAGGAAGACGACAAGGGTGAAGAAGGCGATGGCGCATTCCCTCAGTATCACCTTCCGCCTGCGGGAGGGATCCACGTGCCTGAGCGCGGCGAGGAATAGGGGGATGTTGCCCAGCGGATCGGTGATGAGCACGAGGAGGATCGTGGCCGAGAGAAAGCTCTGCTTCATGGCTCCGAGTATATAGCTTTCGAGGACCGGCGCACAGAGATGATCGAAGAGACCAGGACAGCCGATATGATGACGGCGCCGCCCGTGAGGGAACGGAGTCCGGGCACCTCGCGCGTGGCGAGGAAAACCCATAGCGGGTTGAAAAGAGGTTCGATGACGGCGGTGAGGATGCTCTCCAGCGCGGTGATCCGCTTGATCCCGTAGGAAAAAAGCACGGCGGCCAGTCCTATCTGCACTACGCCGAGGGCCGCGATCGCGAGGAGAGCCTTGGGCGTGATGACAGGGGCCGGAAGAAAGAGGGATATGCCTCCCGCGATGACCGCGGTGAAGATATGGCCGAGAAGCAGGGATTCTATCGGCGATGCGTCCTTTTGCTTCCTGAGCAGGACGATGTTGAAGGCGAAGGTGATGCCGGCCAGGACAGCCACCACGTCGCCCAGGAAATTCCCTCCGCCCAGAGAATCCATGAAAAAGAGGACCATGCCGACGCATACCATCGCGAGGGCAAGCCAATGTTCGGGTCTCGGCTTTTCCTTGAGCAGGAGCGAACCCAGGAATGCGACATAGACCGGCGCGCCATACTGGAGCAGTATGGCGTTGGCCGAAGTCGTGCGCTTGTTGGCGAAGACGAAAAGTATCATGGTGACGGCATAGGCCAGCGCGGAAGCCACTTGGACCCTGGAAAAGCTGAACCTCGGCCTTCTGATCACGGCCCAGAGAAAAAGCGCGGCGACGAAGCTCCTCGCCCCCGCGATGGCGAAAGGCTGCCAGTCGATGAGCTTTATGAAGAGGCCTGCGGTGCTCCAGAGAAAGGCGCAACCCGCCATCGCGAGTGTCCCCTTCATCTGTGGCGTCATCCCCGGTTTCGCCGCTATCGTTCGGTCCGTATGCATGGGCGCGAGTCTAGCAGAAACGCGCGGTCTCGCAAAGGAGAGGGGCCGGGCCGGAAGCGCCATGTCGGGTTTTCGCTTCGCCTCGCTTCAGGCTCAGCGCTCCAGCTTCCTGTACACGATGCGATGCGGCCTTTCGGCGTCGATGCCCAGGGTCGAGCGGCGCCACTCCGCGTATTCGGTCCAGTTGCCGTCGAACCATGTGGCCTTGGAATCGCCTTCGAAGGCGAGAATGTGGGTGCATACCCTGTCCAGGAACCAGCGGTCGTGGCTGACGACGAGGGCGACGCCCGCGAAGGTGTCGAGGGCTTCCTCGAGGGCGCGCATCGTGTTGACGTCGAGGTCGTTGGTGGGTTCGTCGAGGAGGAGCACGTTCGCCCCTTCCTTGACGATCATGGCGAGGTTGAGCCTGTTGCGCTCGCCGCCGGAAAGCACGCCCACCTTCCTCTGCTGGTCCTGGCCGGAGAAGTTGAACCATGAGCAGTAGGCGCGCGAGTTGATCTCGCGGTTGCCCCCCAGGAGGATGAGGTCCAGGCCGCCCGAAAGCTGCTCCCAGACCGACTTGTCCGGATCGAGATTGGCGCGCATCTGGTCGGCATAGGCGAGCCTGACCGTGTCGCCCAGGCTTATCGTTCCCCCGTCGGCCTTCTCCCGCCCCGTGATTATGTTGAGGAGGGTGGTCTTGCCCGCGCCGTTGGGACCGACGATGCCGACGACGGCGCCGGGCGGCACCTCGAAGTTGAGATCGTCGAAGAGGAGTTTCGAGTCGTAGCCCTTGGCGAGTCCTTCCGCCCGTATCACCATCTTGCCGAGCCTGGGCCCGGCGGGGATCACGATCTTGGTTTCCCGGATCTTGTCCTTGCCGTCCTCAGCGAGGAGCTTTTCGTAGCGCTCGATGCGTGCCTTGCTCTTGGCGTGCCTGCCCTTCGCGCTCATGCCTATCCACTCGAGTTCTCGTGCGAGTGTGCGGGCGCGTTCGGACTCTCCCTTCTCCTCCTGCTCGAGCTTCTTCTTCTTCTGGTCGAGCCAGCTGGAGTAGTTGCCCTTCCAGGGGATGCCCTCGCCGCGGTCCAGTTCGAGGATCCAGCCGGCGACATTGTCCAGGAAGTATCTGTCGTGGGTTACCGCGATGACTGTGCCCTGGTAGTCGCGAAGGTGGCGCTCGAGCCAGGCTATGGTCTCGGCGTCTAGATGATTGGTGGGTTCGTCGAGGAGGAGGATGTCGGGCTTCTTGAGGAGGAGGCGGCAGAGGGCCACGCGCCTGCGTTCGCCGCCCGAGAGATGGTCTACGAGCTGGTCGGCCGGGGGGCAGCGGAGCGCTTCCATGGCGAAGTCCAGGCGGGAGTCGAGATCCCAGGCGTTGAGGTTGTCCAGCTTTTCCTGGAGGGCGGCCTGCTTGTTGGCGAGCTTGTCGAAATCGGCGTCGGGATCGCCGTAGGCTTCGTTCACGGCGTCGAATTCGGCCAGGGCGTCCACGATCTCCTGGACGCCTTCGCTCACGATCTCGCGCACGGTCTTGCCGTTCTCGAGGTGGGGTTCCTGGGAAAGGAAGCCTATCGTATAGCCGGGGGAGAGGGTCACGTCGCCCGCGAATTCGGTGTCGACCCCGGCCATGATCCGCAGGAGGCTCGACTTTCCCGAGCCGTTCAGACCGATGACGCCGATCTTCGCGCCATAATAATAGGATATGCTTATGTCCTTGAGAACCTGCTTCATGCCGTGCCGCCTGGAAACGCGGTACATCGAGTAAATGATCTTCTTGTCGTCAGTTGTCGCCATGGCGGTACTATAGTGTAAAACCGCCTTCCGCGTCGCCCCCTGTCCCTTGCCGCGGAGTCCGCGCCACGCGGTCCTGTATCCTTCCCTTACCCTTTGCGATTCACGGAAAAAAGCCTATCTTTTAAGACAGATAGTATATTGTTCAAACGTGCGCCATTTTTCAGGACCATGCCCACCACAAGAATGGAAAGGGGAAATCAAGTGCCTAACGATCAGGAAAAGAAGCAGGCAACCTGCGATATGGCAAAATTCACGATCAGGGAAGTCACGGAATTGGGCAGAACGGTGCGAAGCATGGGCGCGGGAGCTTCAAGCATCGAGGAAGTGGCGGGCAGGATCGTACAATACCTGTACGACACGCTGATCGATGGCCGTACCGGCAAAAAGGCCTGTTCCCTCATCCGTTTCTTCAAGACCCAAACCTATGACGAGCTACCCGGCGAACTCAGGACTTTTGCCCTGAAAATGCTCGGCAAGGACAAGCCCCTGCCCGGCATGAAATGCATGACCCTCCTGGGCACGGTCGGCGAAAATCAGGAATGGAATTCGAGAGGCGCATCGCGAGGGCACCAGGCCATTCCCCTGCCGAGCGAGGAAGTGGTACATCAGCTTCCCATGATCAGGAACCTCATCAAACAGCTGGGCTTAAGCGTACAGTCGGTCGTGAATCCGGATCCGGCTCTTCTGCTGGACATGGAGCAGAATACCTACGGAGTATTCTTCGTTCCCGAAGCCCTCGG
>CAZRYP010000209.1:0-4927 GCA_964604295.1 uncultured Treponemataceae bacterium | reverse complement strand
TATTTATAAGGAAACCGGAGTATTATAAACCAAGATACCATGCTGTCAACAGCAGAATCCCGAAACATATATTGACAGTGGCAGCTTTTCCGGTCTAGCGTACGCGTTGCTGAACGGGACGTAGCCTAGGGGCTAAGGCGTCTGCTTTGGGAGCAGAAGATCGGAGGTTCAAATCCTCTCGTCCCGAGACAAGGGGATCATAGCTCAACTGGATAGAGCAACTGCCTTCTAAGCAGTAGGTCGGGGGTTCGACTCCCTCTGGTCCCAAATCCCGCAGAACATCATTTTCCTCCAGTACCCGGGGTTTTGATAAGCCTCGTCATCGAATCGCTGTATCGAGGTCCGGTGTGCGGGAATCGGGCGAGGAGGGCATCGATGGCCTCCATATCCCGCTTCGCGAGATGGATATCCACAGCCTTCGCGTTTTCTTCCAGATATTTGCGTCGCCTCGTTCCCGGGATGGGAATTATGCCTTCTCCTTGCGCCAGGACCCAGGCCAGGGCGAGCTGGGCGGGGCTGCATCCCTTGTCCGCCGCGAGAGCATGGAAGGCCCGGGCCAGATTCCGGTTGTTTTCCCAATGCTCGGCGGAAAACCTGGGCAAGGTCAGGCGAAAATCATCCCCGCTCAAGCTCTCCACATTCACCGTATCGGTCACCAGTCCTCGGGACAGGGGGCTGAAAGGTACAAACGTGATCCCGAGCTCCGCGCAGAGGGGGAGGATTTCCGCTTCCACATCCCTTGTGAGAAGGGAAAACTCGCTCTGCAGAGCCGAGATCGGATGAACGGCGTGGGCGCGCCTGATCGAATCCGCGGACGCTTCGGAGAGACCCAGAAAGCGGACCTTCCCCTCCGACACGAGTTCCGCCATGGCGCCTACCATCTCCTCCACGGGAACCTGGGGACCTATGCGATGGGCGTAGAAGAGATCTATGGCATCTATGCCCAGCCTTTCAAGGCTGCCCTCGATGGCCTTCCTCATATAGGCGGGCGAAGTGTCCACGAAGGTGCCGCCCTCGGCCGAGGTCCTCAATCCGAATTTCGTCGCGATGAAAACCTTGTCGCGGTTGGGACGGAGGACTTTTGAGACAAGGCTCTCGTTGAGGCCCGATCCGTAAAAATCGGCAGTGTCCCAGAAATTGATGCCCAGCTCTAGGGACCGCTCGAGTGTCGCGAGGGACTCCGAATCATCGCGGCCCGTATAGGCATGGCTCATCCCCATACAGCCCAATCCGATAGCCGAGAGTCTAATGCTGGAATGGCCCAGGTTCCTGTACTTCATGCCGGTCTCCTTTCAGGTGTCATGTCAGGCAGGCGTCCCGCTGACTTTTATCCGGGTATTCCTCGGGTGTCCAGTCAGGGTCTCCATGATAGTACGAGAATGATGATAAATGAACGTGGATGTCGGGTAAGGATGAGAAAACTTTCAGCATTGTAGGGATAAGCGACCGATGGGAGTCGAACCCACGTCTCCAGCTTGGAAGGCTGGGGTAATAGCCGTTATACGACGGTCGCGATAGGACGAGCGTCGCTTCTCGCGACGCTTTTCATAGGAAACCGCCGTGAACCGGCGGTTGCCGTATAAAAACAATTCTAAAAGAACATGAGCGCCGGCTTACGGCGGTCGCGATTCAGTGGGCCGTGGAAGGGCGTTGCCGATGCCTGTCCCTTCGTCGCCGGCATTGGATACATATAATTTAATCAGGCGCCGTGTCAAGCCCATGCCCGAAGAAACCCATCAGGCCAAGCCGGATACGGATTGACGGCCGATGGATTCAAGACTATAAAATACAGAGCCTTTGCGGGCGGATAAAGCTTCAATTTTCCTTAAAATCGTCGCGAGACAAGGACAGTACTCGTATGGAACTACAGGTTCAGGAACTCCTCGAGAAAATCAAATCCGAAGGTATGGATGTAGCCCGCGCCGAGGCCGAGAAGATAGTCGCCCATGCCGAGGGAAAGGCCAAGGCGATAGTCGGCGAGGCCGAGAAGCATGCGGCCGAACTCGAAGCCCAAGCCGGGTCCAGGATCGAAGCGATGGAAAAGGCCTCCAGGCTGGCCCTCATCCAGGCTTCCAGGGACGCGATACTCGCGCTGCGGGGCAAGGTCGAAGCCTTCATGCGCGAAGCTTTGCTTAGCTCGACATCCGAAGTCATGGACGCGGCCTTCATCGGCACACTCCTTCCTACTCTGCTTCAATCGCTGTCGGGGGAAGCGGCGGGGGATCTTTCCGTGCTACTTCCGCCGGCCACGCTGAAGACTCTGGACGGTGCCCTCGCGAACAGGCTTTCCAGGGAACTCGGCAGGGGAGTGAACTTCAAGCCTTTCGCCGGCATCGATGCCGGTTTCAGGATCGCGGTGGAGAATACCGCGGCCCAGTATGACTTCTCGGCCGATTCGGTGGCCGAGATCCTGGCATCGCGCGTGAATGCGCGGCTTGGCGAATGCGTCAAGGCTTCCCTCGCGGAGGGCGCGCCGTCGTGAGTCGCTACTGGTATTTTTCGGCGACATTGCCAGGCCTCCTCCTCGGCGCCCAGCCGCCCATGTCGGGCCCGGAATTCCTGGCCCTATGCGGCAGGCTGATGACCAAGGAAGACTTCGGCGAGGTGGCCGGAGCCCTCGAATACCTGAAGGGAAAGGAACCCGCGGTTTTCAGGTCGAGCTTCCTTGAAGCCTTCGTCGCGTGGGAGAAGAACTTCAGGAACGAATTGGCGCGGCTCCGGGCCAGAAGGTCGGGACAGAATTCCTGAGACCGGCCGAGCGAGCCGATGAAGCGGGAAGGGTGGCGGCCTCATGCTTCGCTGTCGAAGATCCTTACCAGGCGGAACTCATCCTCGAACAGGAGCGTTGGGCGGCCATCGAAAGGCTTTCATCACTGTCGTCCTTCGACCTGGATTTCATCGTGGCATACAGGCTGAAGCTGGCAATCAACGAGAGGCTGGGAAGCCTCGACGCGAAAACGGGAAGCGAGGGATACGAACATCTCTACCAAGATATAATCGGCGGGGTATCCAGTACCGCCGAAACGGATAATCCGGGAGAACAGGCATGAGCCAAACAAGCGGGCAGGTAGTGGCGGTCAACGGGAACATGGTTTCCGTCCGCTTCCAGGGCGACGTCGCCATGAACGAGGTCGCCTACATCCTTCTGAACGAGAAAAAGCTGAAGAGCGAAGTGATCAGGATCAAGGGAAGCGAAGCCCAGGTCCAGGTCTTCGAGATGACGAAGGGCATCAGGATAGGGGACGCCGTCGAATTTTCCGGCGAGATGCTTTCCGTGGAACTGGGACCGGGCCTTCTCGGCCAGATCTATGACGGTTTGCAGAATCCCCTTCCCGAAATCGCAGAAAAAACCGGCTACTTCCTCGAATCGGGCGTCTATCTCAAGGCCCTTTCGAGATCCCTGAAATGGAGATTCAGCCCCTCGGCCAAGGCGGGAGATGCCATCCGAAGAGGCGAAGCCCTGGGCTCGGTTCCCGAAAGGCATTTCATCCACAAGATCATGCTGCCTTTCAACTTTTTCGGGGAATGGAAAATCGCCAGCATCGCTCCCGAGGGCGAATATACGATAGACGACACCGTAGCCGTCGTCGAGGATGCGCGCGGAACCCGGAAAAACGTGACGATGAGCTTTTTCTGGCCGGTCAAGAGGGCGATCGACTGCTATGAGGAGAGACTCAAGCCTGTCCAGCCCATGGTGACGAGGACCAGGATCATCGATACCTTCTTTCCCGTCGCGAAGGGCGGAACCTACTGCATCCCCGGACCTTTCGGGGCGGGGAAGACCGTTCTCCAGCAGGTGACGAGCCGCAACGCGGACGTGGACATCGTCATACTCGCGGCCTGCGGCGAGCGCGCCGGCGAAGTCGTGGAAACCCTGAAGGAATTCCCCGAGATCACCGATCCGCGCACCGGAAGGTCCCTCATGGAAAGGACCATAATCATCTGCAACACTTCCAGCATGCCGGTGGCGGCGCGCGAAGCTTCCGTATACACGGCCGTCACGCTCGCCGAGTATTATCGCCAGATGGGGCTGAACATTCTCCTCCTCGCCGATTCGACCAGCCGCTGGGCACAGGCCATGCGCGAGATGTCGGGCAGGCTCGAGGAGATCCCCGGCGAGGAAGCCTTCCCCGCATACCTGGAATCGGTGATAGCGGCCTTCTACGAGCGAGCGGGAATCGTCAGGCTCGCTGACGGGGGCATCGGCTCGGTGACGATAGGCGGCACCGTCTCCCCAGCCGGCGGCAACTTCGAGGAACCAGTCACCCAGGCGACGCTCAAGGTCGTGGGAGCCTTCCATGGGCTATCCCGCGAGCGCTCGGACGCGCGCAAATATCCGGCCATCCATCCCCTCGATTCCTGGTCGAAATACCCGGGAATAATGCCGAAGGATGCGGTGCAGTTCGCCCACTCCTTCCTCGAGAGAAGCTCGGAAGTCGGCGCGATGATGAAGGTGGTGGGAGAGGAAGGAACCAGCCTCGACGATTATATCGTCTATCTCAAAGGCGAATTCCTGGACGCAGTCTATCTCCAGCAGAACTCCTTCGATCCGGTGGATGCCTCCGTCTCGCCGGAGCGCCAGCGCAGGATGTTCCGCCTCGTGCTTAGCATTCTGGGCGCTTCCCTCGGCTTGAAGGACAAGGAAGACGCGCGTTCATGGTTCTACGAGCTGAGGCAGTCTTTCCTGGACCTCAACGGTTCCTCCGAGAGCTCCGAGCAGTTCGGGGAATCGCTTTCCAGGATACAGAACGCGCTGGCCGCCCGCAGGCCCGAATACGATACCGAGGCGCACAAAATCCTCGCGCGACTGGAGTAAGGGATGAACAAGGTTTACTCGCACATAGAATCCATAACGGGCAACGTCATCTCCGTCCGCGCGGCGAATATCGCCTACGGAGAGCTGGCGGAAGTGACGAGCCGCTACGGG
>CAZRYP010000208.1:0-4967 GCA_964604295.1 uncultured Treponemataceae bacterium | reverse complement strand
GGGAACGTCTGGAAGGGGATTCATGGTCGCATCCCCGGCGAAGGCTCTCTTCGATATGCTCTACCTCAAGATCCCTCGCCTTCGCGAGGATGGATTCCCGGCCTATCTTTTCGACGATCTCAGGATGGAAGTGGATGATGTCGCCAAGGTCGATTTTTCCGGGATAAGGATTCTTGTTGAATCCTGTCCGAGGGGCTCGGTCCGGGCTTTGGCGCGGTATCTGAAGGAGGGGGGCGATGGCCGAATTACTTTCATCCCTCGTTGAGAGGCGCAATCCCGCGAGCATGGATGAATACGACAGAGCGCTTCGGGAGGTGATCCAAGAATTCATGCTGGTGGGCCTGTGGCGGGGCAAGTTTTTCGAGCATGCGGCCTTCTATGGGGGCACGGCGATGAGACTCCTGTACGGGCTTGATCGCTTTTCAGAGGATCTGGATTTTTCATTGCTGAAGCCTTCGGACAATTTCGGTTTCGAAAAATATTTTGGTTTTCTGGATGCGGAGCTTTCTGCTCTGGGGCTCGAGGCCACTTTTGAAGAGAAGGTCAAGGAAAGCGTCATTGAATCCGCATTTCTGAAAACGAATACGAAGCAGGCTTTGATATCGATCGGTCTTTCTCCGCGGATTGTGTCGGTTGTACCGGGCAATCGCTTGATCAGGATCAAGTTTGAAGCCGACACCAGGCCCCCGCCCGGGTTTTCCACCGAGGTCAGGTTGATACTCGAACCCTTGCCCATCGGGATCAGGACTTATACGCGGAGTTGCCTGTTCGCGTCCAAATTCCATGCCTTGCTTGCCAGGTCCTGGGGAAATCGGGTAAAGGGCAGGGACTGGTACGATCTCGTGTTTTTCGTGAGCAGGGGGATTCCTCTCGACGTATCATATCTGCGGGCCAGGCTGGCGGCCTTGGGCGGCAGCGGAGCTGATCCTGTCGATTTGAAGGCGGCTGTGGCTCTCCTCCATGAAAAAATCGGATCGCTCGACGTCGAGGCGGCCAGAAGGGATGTCCTTCCTTTCGTCGCCGACAGGGCTTCGGTGGAATCGTGGTCCAGGGAATTCTTCCACGAGGTGGCGGACAGGATCGGCGGCTGAGCGATTTCTGGCGGCTTCCTCAGCGTTCGCGGTCGTTGACGCCTTTGATGCGGGGCATGGGGCCGCGGTAGAGGCTCCTGTCGCCGCCTGCCGCGTCGATGCGGGCCTGCATAAGGGCGCGGACCTGGCGGGAGAGGAGGATGGCGGCGTGGAGGTCGGCGGCCTGGCGGCCGGACGCGGCAGGCGGCACAAGGGCCGGAAGGATGTGGATTTCGGCGCGAACGCGGCCGAGGCCCTGTCCGCTGCCTAAGTCCTGTTCGCGGCCCAGTTCGCGGCCTCGGCCGCGCGTGTGCCCCCGGGCCCCGCGGCGCGTGAGCACGGTGATGATGGGGATGATGGGGACGCCGAAGCGTATCGCGTAGTAGAAGGCGCCGGCCTTGAAGCGCTGGATTTCCTGGTTATAGAGGAAGCACTCGCCCTCGGGGTAGAAATGGATGCGTCTGCGCCCGTTCAGCGCCGTCCTGACCGCCGCCTCGATGTCGTCGAGGCGCTCGGGCTCGGTGGGGATGGGGATGCCGCCCAGGAGGCGCACGAGGCCGCCCAGGATGGGGGTGAGGACGGTTTCCTCCAGCAGGGTGTAGTAGGTGAACCTGGGCAGGATGGCCAGGCCGTGGAAGAGGGGGTCGAGGGGCACGGCGTGGTTGGAGACGAGGATGACGGGCTTTCCCCCCGCCGCGGCGAGGTTTTTCCTGCCCTTGGCCGAATAACCGTACAGCGCCTTCATGAGGGGCCAGCCCAGGAGTTCGATGAACCAGGTCAGGGCCTTCGACGCGGCCAGGAAGAGCGGCTTCCTGTCGATGAGGGGGTCGCCTCTTTTGTACGCCATGCCTACTTCACCATCCTTCCCTTCCATTCTATCGCCCTGCCCGTGGAGAAGAGCCTCGCGGCCTTCCATGCCGTGGAAAGGACGTTCACGAGGATGAGGGGATGGATGAGGGGAAGGTACCAGGGGAGCCTGCGCTCCAGGGCGAGGATGGCCCAGGCGTAGAGCATGGCGAGGGAGTGGAGGCGGAAGAAGGGCTGGGCTTTGGCCAGAAAGGCGGGCACCCAGACCGAGCCGATCATGGGGACGAAGAAGACGAGGGGTACGGCCGCGGTGGCCGCCAGCAGGACGAGGCTGTTCTTGTTGAAATAGTCGTAGACGTTCTTGGAAAGGCCCGAGATGGCGCTTTTATAGTCGCTGTACATCCTGCAGGATACATGTTCCTTGAGATCGGCGAAGACGACCCTCCCTCCATGCCGTTTCACGAGCCTCGCGATCCGCACATCCTCCGAGACCTTGTCCCGCACCGCGGCGTAGCCTCCCGCTTCCCTGTAGGTCGATGCCCTGAAGAGCATGGCCTGCCCGATGGCGTGGGAGACGAGGGGGGATTTGACGATGTGGATGAGCCAGAGGGGCATGGCGATCATGGAGAGAAGGTAGATGGCGGGGACGACCTGGGTTTCGCCGAAGCTTTCCGTCCTCAAGCGGATGTAGCCCGAGACGAGGTCGGCCTTGTAGTGTCCGGCCAGGGCCAGGGCCTGGCCGACGCTGTCGGGTCCGTGGACCGTGTCGGCGTCCGTGAAGTAGAGCCAGGCGCCCGAGGCCGCTTCCGAGAGGCGCTGGAGGGCGCGGGGTTTTCCGTACCAGCCTTTCTCCAGGCTTCCGCCGTGGAGGACCTTCACCAGTCCAGGATTTTCTTCGGCGTAGCGCTCGAGGAGGGCGCCCGTCGCGTCGTCGGAATCGTCGTCGTAGACGATGATCTCCATATTGTCGTAGTTCTGGGCGAGGAGGGAGTCGAGGCAGGTTCCGATCCGCCCTTCCTCGTTGCGCGCGGGGATAAGGACGCTGACGAGGGGGCCTGTCTTCAGGGGCCGGACGATGTTCGTGTGGAGCATCCAGATAGAGTTGAGGCCCGTGACGACGAGGATGTGGAGGGCCGCGGCTGCCGTGAGGAGGGCATAGATGGTCGTTATCGTCCCGAGGCTCACGGTGTTGCCTTTTCGAGCTCGGCGAGGGCGAATCGGTTGCGCGGGTAGAGCGCGAGGGCGGCTTCGAACCATGCTCTCGCTTCGGGCTTGTGGCCGAGCTTGGCTTCGGCCGTGCCCATGCAGGTCCTGATGTCGAAGAGTTCGTCCTTCTCGAATGCGCTTCCCCGGGCCGCGAGGAGTTCGGTTAGCCGGGCTATGGCTTCCGCGGGGTTGCCGCCGAAAATGGGGGGCGGGTAGGCCTTGGCCGCGGCCAGGGTGACGATGGCTCCCGCGTGGTCGGGCTCCATGGCGAGGATTTTCCGGGCGTTTTCCGATATCCTGGGGCCGTTGGCGATGAGGAAGCCCATGCCCTTGAGGAGGCATAGTTCGGAGAGGGGCTTCGTGAGGGCCATGAGGCCGGCGGGATATTCCCCGGATTTCATCGCCAGGCGGGCATGGGTGACGGCCGCCTCGAAATGGGGGATGGCCTTCTTCTTGTCGCCCGCCTCGTTCCAGGACCTGCCCGCCAGGTATTCCATGGTGGCCAGGGCGAGGGGGAGGGCGGGCTCGCCGAGCCCCCGGGCGGCCGCGGATCGGGCGAGCTCCGTGGCCGCCTTTTCCACCTCGGAAGGCTCGCCGCTCTCGTAGACCGAATCCCTCAGGGCGCGCAGCGCGGCGAGGAAGTCTGCGGGGTAATGGATCTCGGGCAGGACGGCGGTTCTGGCCGCCGTCTGCGATGCCGCCTGCGCCGCCGCGGCCTGCCCCACGGGCTGGGCCACGCCCCGCGCCGCTACCAGGGAAAGGGCGGCGAGAAGGAGGAAAAGGCGCGTGGGCCGGGTGCCTGTCATTGGTCACAGAGTAAGCCCCCGGAGGGGGGCGGTCAATCGCGGCCGGGGCCTTTCCGCCGGGACGTTTCCGGCTTGCGCGGGGGTTCGGGAAGCCTTACAGTGAGCCTCAGGAGGAGTGACGATATGTGCGATACCCTCTATTTCGCCGCCGAGTCGAAGCCCGGCCTTCCCGCCGCCTCGTTCTTCGGCAAGAATTCCGACCGTCATCCCACCGAAGCCCAGAGCGTCTGCCTCGTGAGGGGAAGACCTGCCTCCGAACAGGCCGTCCTGGGCGGCAGGACCTTCCCCGTGAAGGACTCCGGTCTTTCCTTCCTTCTCTCGAAGCCTTCCTGGATGGCAGGCGGCGAGATGGGCATCAACGAGCGGGGCGTGGCCATCGGCAACGAGGCTGTCTTTTCCCGCTTCAAGCCGGCCAGGGATGGGGTCCTGGGCATGGACATCCTGAGGGCGGCCCTGGGCGCGAGCGCCACCGCGAAGGAAGCTGTCGACTTCATCTGCTGCTTCGTGGACAAGTTCGACCAGGGCGGCAACGGCGCCCTGCGGGGCTCCCTCTATTACGACAACAGCTTCATAGTCTCCGATCCTCAGGAGGCCTATATCGTGGAGACGGCGGGCCGGCGCTGGGCCTGGCGCCCGATCGTCGGCCGGGACGCCATCTCGAACGCCTACAGCATCGAGGAGGACTACAAGCGCCTCGACGCCCAGACAAGGAAGGAGATAGCGCCCGTCAACGAGAGGGCGGCCTGCTCCGACGAGGCCGATCCGGGCAGGAAGGGCGTGAAGGAATCCTTCAAGGCCTATGTGGAGAACAGGTTCTACCTGCGCTTTTCGAAGGGCGAGGCGCGCAGGGCTTTGTCGCTTTCCCTCCTGGGGAATCTGGCCTCGAAGGCCGGCGCGGTTGGCACTGGCGGCGCGGCCGCGGACGTTGCCCTGGCCGGCGCGGCAAAACCTCCCGTCCTCGGCTTCATGGACATCCTGCGCTCGCACGGGTCTTTCGATCCGCGCCGTCCATGGAGCAGGCACATGGAGAGCCTCTGCGTCCACGCGGGGGGAATTCCGGCCTCGGCCACGACCGCTT
>CAZRYP010000207.1:0-4980 GCA_964604295.1 uncultured Treponemataceae bacterium | reverse complement strand
ATCGTACTTCTCCCCGGAACCCGCCGATCCGTGGCGCGGGGCTCGATGTCCACAGGGGCCGGCGGCGATGTCTTACCCACGAACAAGGAGCGATGATGGCGGCAATGCTTGAATTCCCGGCATGGCTCAAGCCGGAAATCATACCCGGCCTGCCTTTCCGATGGTATGGCCTCATGTATGTCCTGGCCTTCGGAACGGCTTGGTACCTCTTCCGCCTCGAATCCAGGCGCGTCAAAGCGCCATGGACCGAGGAGCTGACGGCCAATTTCTTTCTCTGGGCGATCGTGGGAGTGCTTCTGGGAGGCAGGCTCGCCGGCACACTCATCTACGAGCCCACCGACTACTACTGGCGCCAACCCTGGTTCATATTCTGGCCTTTCGACGAAACCGGACGCTTCGTCGGCTACCAGGGCATGTCCTTCCACGGCGGACTCGTCGGCGTCATCGTCGCCACCCTGACCTGGTGCAAGGTACACAAGGAAAAATGGCTGGCCTGGGCCGACATAATCGCCATGTCGGCTCCCCTCGGCTACACCTTCGGCCGACTGGGCAATTTCATCAACGGCGAGCTCTGGGGCAAGGTCACCGACGCTCCCTGGGGCATGGTATTCCCCTACGCGGAAAAATTCTCGGCCAAGGAAGCCTGGGTCCAGGACTTCGCGGCGAGGGTGGGGCTCGCGCTCAACTCCATGAACGATACCGTCAACCTTCCGAGGCATCCCTCCCAGCTCTACGAGGCCATATTCGAAGGTCTCGCGCTGTGGCTCATCCTCTGGTTCCTCGTCCGCAAGCGCAAGCCCTTCGAGGGTTTCGCCTCCGGAGTCTACGTCATAGGCTACGGGCTTGTCCGCTTCGTCATCGAGTATTTCAGGGAACCCGACGCCGGCCTCGGCTACGTCATCCGCCTGGGCGATCCCGATGCCCCGACCTATGCCTTCACCACCCTCCTGAACTTCTCCACGGGACAGATCCTCTGCTTCCTCATGGTGGCCGGTGGGCTGATCTTCCTGGCCCGGATGAAGCGGCGCGGCGAGCGGAGCCTCGAGGAGGCCCGCGGCGCCGCCACGAGGAATTCCGCCAGAAAACTGAGAAAGAGGATAAAATGAAAGCAAGAGGCAGGGCATGATCATCACTCTCGTGCAGATGGATTCAGTCATCGGCGATTTCGGCGGAAACGCACGCAGGATCATCGAACTGGCCCGGAAGGCCCTCGAGAAGGGCGGAACCGCCGAACCGCCCGATCTCATCGTGTTTCCCGAACTCGCCCTCTGCGGCTATCCCCCCATGGACCTCCTCGACCAGGAGGCCTTCATCGAGGGCAGCCTGTCGGCCCTGCGGCTGCTGCAGAAGGAACTGCCCGGAAGGGCGGCCGTGGCCGTCGGCTACGTGGACCGGAACAGGACAGGATCGGGCCGCGCTCTCGTGAACGCCTTTTCCGTCATCGCGGAGGGCAAGATCGTCTTCACCCAGGAGAAGACCCTCCTGCCCACCTATGATGTTTTCGACGAAGCCCGCTATTTCGAGCCCGCCAGGACGAGGAAAGTCTTCACTCCCCCCTTCGGGAGGATAGGCTTCGCCATCTGCGAGGATTTCTGGTGGGAAGCCCCCCCCTCTCCTTCCTTCAAGTATGCCATCGACCCGGTGAAGGACCTCCTCGACTCGGGCATAGACCTCCTCATCGTGCCCTCGGCCTCGCCCTTCGTCGCCGGCAAGCTCAAGACCAGATTGAGGCTCGCCAGGAGCACGGCCCTGCAGGGCCATATTCCCGTCCTCTACTGCAACGCCGTCGGCGCCAACGATTCCCTCGTCTTCGACGGAAGATCTTTCGCGATGAATCCCAAGGGCGAGGTGATGGCCATCTGCGGATGGGACGAAGCCCTGCTCGGCGTCGATACGGACAAAATGACTCAGGGCGCCATGCAGCCTCCCGACGACGCGGTCGAGGAAATCCATCAATCCCTCATCGTGGGCATCCGCGACTACCTGAGGAAGTCGGGATTCTCCAAGGCCTGTCTGGGCCTGTCGGGCGGGATAGATTCGGCCATCGTGGCCGTTCTGGCCGCCGAGGCGCTGGGAGCCGAAAACATCACCTGCATCACGATGCCCAGCAGATTTTCCAGCGAGGGTTCGGTCAACGACTCGATCGAGCTCTGCAGGATCGCGGGGATAAGGCTGGAGAGGCTCTCCATCGAAGCGCCATTCAGCGCCTATCTGGATCTGCTCTCCATCCCCTTCGCCGGCCGCCCCTTCGACCTCGCCGAGGAAAACCTCCAGGCGAGGATCAGGGGCACCCTCCTCATGGCCTGGTCCAACAAATTCGACGCCCTCCTCCTCACGACGGGCAACAAGAGCGAGATCGCGGCGGGATACTGCACGCTCTACGGCGACATGTGCGGTGCCCTGGCCCCAATCGGCGACCTCTACAAGACAGAGGTCTACGCCCTCGCGAGGCACCTCAACGCCTTGGCCGCGGCCACGGGCAAGCCGGGACCCATCCCCCTCCCCGTCATCGACAAGGCCCCGAGCGCCGAACTCAGGCTCAACCAGAAGGATCAGGACAGCCTGCCGGAATACGGGCTGCTGGATGCCATACTGAGGCTTTACATAGAGGAAAACGCGTCCTTCGAGGAGATAGCCGCCCAGGGTTTCGACAGATCCGTGGTCCGCAAGATCCTCGGACTGACGGCGAGAGCCGAGTACAAGCGCAGACAGGCCGCGCCCGTGATCAAGGTTTCAAAGCGGGCTTTCGGCATAGGCAGGCGCCTGCCCCTCGCCCGCCACATTCACGAAACCGGGGACTGAAGTCGGGCCAGATCCTGAGGCCGGTTGGAGATGAAGCCCGCCGCCCCGCACTCCAGGACCAGGCGCGCGTCCTTTTCCGTGTCGACGGTCCAGGGGAGGAGGGGCCGGCGAAGATCCGCGAGGAGACGCCTCCGCCCGAGGAGGCTCCGCTCGGGTTTCAGTATGTCCACCGCTCCGATCCATCTGCCCTCTCCCCGCCTCAGAAACCAGTACAGCTCTGAAGACCCGCTCCAGATGATGGCCGTGGGAATCCCCGCCGACATCGGCTTGAATCGCCTCAGGGCGAAGGGGTTGAAGGACGAGACGAGGCAGCGCCTTTCCATGCCGTGGCGGCGGAGAGCCTGCGCGAGGAGCGTCTCGAGGCCGGCGTCGCCGACGGTCCTGCTCTTGATTTCAATGTCGAAATAAAGGCTCGCGCCGAATTCTTCGAGGACCTCGTCCAAAAGGGGAATCCTTTCGCCGGAAAAGGCGGGATCCTTCCACGAGCCTATGTCCAGGGCCGAGAGGAGGTCAAAGTCCGAGTCCTCGACTTTGAGGGCTCCCGCAGCCTTTCCCGCTTCGCTTGGCCTATCCGTCTCCCCATTCTGCCCACGCGCGACCCGTTCCGTCGTATCGTCATGGATCACGGCGAGCTTTCCGTCCCGCGTAAGGTGCACATCGAGCTCGATGCCTGGAATCCCCGCCTTCCCGGCGGCCCGGAATGCGGCCATGGTATTCTCCGGGTATAGGGAGGATAGGCCCCTGTGGGCGAAGAGGAGGGGACGGGAAAAGTCGGGCAGGAGAGGCCGGCGCATCAGGCTTTCTTCACTCAGGAGCCCTCGCCGGGTTTTTCCGGATCCTTGGCGGAAGAGAGCCCCATTTTCCTCTTGAGGGCATCGAGAGGGTCGGCGGACTGGGCCGAGCCGGACAGGGTGTCCAGCTCCCGCTCGAGCTTAGCCCTGCCCGGATCCATGGCTTCTCCCGTCAGCATGTCCAGTTCGGCCTGAAGCCTGTCGGGATCGATGCTCCTCTCCCTGGACTTGATGCCGGGGAGGGCTTCCCTGATCCTGTCAGCGTCACGCTGCAGTTCGGCCCTCGATGCCTGGATATCGGCAAGCCTCGTTTCGAGCTGCGAACACTGTCCCCTCGCGCCGGCCGCGAGGTCGGCGAGTCCCTTGGCCTCGGCCAGGGATACCCTGGAAGTCCAGAGGGCAAGGTCTTTCCGGAGGGCTTCCATATCCTTCTCGTGCCGCTTGATGTCGGTGGTATAGGCGAAAAGCAGGTCCATCGCCCCCTTGTAGTCGATGCGGGACAGTTCTTCCAGCGTCATGGCGTCCTCCTCAAGTCCGGGCCTGGGCGGCCAGGGATTTTTTCCTGTCTATCTTCTCCCCGAAGCGTTCCAGGTCGATGATGACCCGCTCGTGGTCGGCCTCCCCGATCTTTTCGACCTCGTCCCAGGCTTCGACCCTGAAGCTGAGCATCCTGCCGTCCACTTTCACGAGCTCGGAACGTATCCTCACCTTCATGCCCAGGGGCGTGGGAGCGAGATGCCTGGCTCCTATGAACGCGCCCACCGTGGCCTTGCCCGGGCCCAGCAGATGGTCGACCGCGTCCCTCGAAGTCTCTTCCATATGGAGGACCATGGAGGGAGTGGCGTATACGGGTACGCCTCCAGAGCCGAGGTGGGAGGCGATGTGCCGGGTTTCCACCACGATTATCTTTTCCGCAACGATGCCGGGAAGCAGTTCCATACGATACTCCTCGATCCGTGTTCCGAGATTCGCCTGAGTATATCATGAAGCCGGGGGCTGAGGAAAACGGTCTGCCGCCGCGAAAGGGTCCTCCTATGCGGGCGGCCTCGCCCACAGCCCCTTCCAGCGGCACTTCGCCCACGGTCACTTCCTACGGCCTCGCCCACAGCCCCATCCGGCGGCTTCGCCTGTGGACCCTTCCTTCGTTTATTGCATCAATTTTTCACAATATAGTTTTTTTGCAGTATATTATCCTTACTATGTTAGTAAAGACTAGTGAAGCTACGGCGAATCCCGCCCCCGACGGAGTCAGGCAACGCCACAGGAGAGGTCCGCGAAGCCGCCTGCGGATCCTCGCCATCCCGGCGTTGTTGGCGTTCACGATCGCGCTTGTCTCCTGCACGGCGCAGAGAGCGGGCGGCCGCCCGGCCGGCGCAGACGCGGCTAG
>CAZRYP010000206.1:0-4986 GCA_964604295.1 uncultured Treponemataceae bacterium | reverse complement strand
GGAGATGTACAGATCCCTGCCTGAATCGAGTTTCGGGCAGGCGATGACCAGGGATTTGCCCGAAACGATATCCTCATGGAAGGACCCGAGGGCGAAGGCCGTGCAGTCGGCCGCTATGAGGAGATCCGCGCCCGCGAAATGCTGAGCCCTCGGATTCGCGAGGTGAAGCTGGATGGGCCAGTTCTTGAGGGCCGATACGCCCGAAGGCTTTTCCGGGAAGGCGGAAGGGGTCCCGGCCTGCGCTGGTTCAAGGTGCGGGGCGGCCTGCGGGGCAGCCTGCGTCTCGGCCTGCGCCGCGGTGCCTACGGCGCGCGGACCCGCGAACGCGCCGCAGGTTTTCGTGAAGACCAGGGGCTTTTTCTGGCCGAATCGCTCATAACCTTCTGGTATGGCGAGCCTCAGGGATATGAGATAGCCGACGGCTTTCTCCAGGTAGAGGTCCTGACCGTGGCGGTCCAGATGGACGAAGTGGGCCTTGAGGACTTCCTGACCCTGGGGAAGGATCTCCTTGATCACGGCTATTTCATCGTAGGCTTCGGCATCCCTCTCGATGACGTGGATAGCCCCCCGGGGACAATGCCCGATGCAGGCGCCGAGGCCGTCGCAGAGACTCTCGCCCACGAGCCTGGCCTTGCCGTCGATGATCCTGAGCGCGCCTTCGGGGCATCCTGTCTCGCACTCCCCGCAGCCGTCGCAGAGCTCTTGGTCTATTTCGATTATCGTACGTTTCGCCATCTTTCTCCCCCTCGGGCCGGTCGACTGGCCAGCGCCGTCTTCCTGGATCCAATATAGGGCGAAGGGAGGGGCGTGGTCCGTAACCTATGTTACGGATTTTGTGGATCCATGAAAAAAGGCTGTCCGCGAGATAGACGCGGACAGCCTCATTATTCGGGGATTTGAGTATTTACGCGGCTTTTACCGGCACGATCCGCGGAGCCGTCTCGGGTCTCTTGGGAAGGGCTATGGTCAGGAGGCCGTCGCGGAAACTGGCTTCTATTTTCTCGATATCGACATCCTCGGGCAGGGAGAAGGAGCGGGAAAACCTGATCACCCTGCGTTCCTTCTGGAGCCAGCGGCCGTTGGGGCTTTTTTCATCCTTGGCTTCGTCGGCGGCGGTGGAGAGTGAGAGGGTGCCGTCCTTGAGCTCCAGCTTGATATCCTTCTCGGAGATGCCGGGCAGTTCGGCTTCCACGACATAGCGGGCTTCCTCGTCGAGCACATCGATCGCCGGGGTCCTGAACTGGGGATATGCGAACTCGTTCCCGACGAAAAGCTGGTCGATGAGGTCGAAGGGAGTCGTTCCGTAAAGGGTCAAGTCTTTCATAAAACCTCCAAAAGCTCCGGTGTTTCCGGAGATGTGCCGGACGGGCTGCGGCTCCACGAGCCCTGCCTTAAAGGCTGCCTTCATCCTGGCCGGGCCCCTCGAGGCGCCCGTTCTATATAAAGCAATTATCGTGCCAATAATGAAGAAAAATGAATACTTGTATTGGCGATTTTGCTAAATGTTTATCCTTGAATGATTTGATATGGAAAAATTCTTATTTTCCCTCCGGTGGTCCCCGATAGGCGAAGGGATCTGGAGCTATTCGCCGGAGTTTTACCTTGACTGGACTCGTTTCGCGGTCGCGGGACAGGTATTTTCGTGTCACATTGCCTCACGCGTATTAAAAGTACCCTTATGTATGTGTTAATATGAAACATTCATACAAACCGGTTTTCCAAGCTTTCGTATTGCGGATTTCCCTGTCTCGGCCTATTATATCTCTGTTATGCATCCCACTATGATTTTTTCCCGGAGGTCGATATGAAACGTTTCGTGACGCTTTTCATCATGTGCGCTCTCGCGGCGAGCCTTGCCGTCGCCCAGCAGAAAATCGGCGTCTACACGACTGTCGAGGAACCGCTTGCCAAGGAACTTTTCGATCTTTTCCAGAAGGAGACCGGCATCCAGGTCAACTGGCAGCGCTTGTCGGGCGGCGAGGTTGAAAGCCGGCTCGAAGCCGAGAAAGCCAATCCCCAGGCTTCCATCTGGGTAGGCGGAGTCGGGCTCAACCACATGAGCGCCAAGATCAAGGGACTCACCGCTCCCTACAAGTCCAAGATGCTGGCGAATACGCCGGCGGCCTATAGGGACACGGAGAATTACTGGGTCGGACTCTACCTCGGTCCTCTCGCCTTCATCACCAACAACAAGATCGCCAGGGAACAGGGGCTCCAGCCTCCCAAATCCTGGGCCGACCTGCTGAAGCCCGAGTACAAGGGCAAGATCCGCATCCCCAACCCCACGACGTCGGGAACGGCCTACAACATCATCACGACGCTCCGCTATGTCTTCAACGGGGACGAGGAAAAGGTCTTCGAGTATCTCAAGGCCCTCGACAAGAATATCGACCAGTACACGAAATCGGGATCTGCCCCCGGCAAGAGCGTCGCGATAGGCGAGATCCCCGTCGCCGTCGGCTATGCCCACGACCAGGTCAAGCTCAGGGTGGAAGGCGCGGACGTGACCATCACCATTCCCCAGGAAGGAACCGGGTTCGAGATAGCCTCGATGTCCCTCGTGAAGGGTGGCCCCGACCCCGTCAACGCCAAAAAGCTCTATGACTGGATACTCCAGCCCGCGGCCCAGACCATCATCGCCAAGTGGTACGTCGTACCCCTTTCCTCGCTGGCGAAGAAAAACCCCGTCGCCTTCAGCATGGAAGAAGTGAAGACGGTGAACCAGGACATCACCTGGGATTCCTCCAACAAGGAAAGGCTCCTGAATCGCTGGATGAAGGAGATCGGATCCAAGCGCTGAGCCTGATCCCTTCCTCATCCCGACGATGAACGCCATGCCCGGTCCGCGACAGGATCGGGCATGCGCTCATAGGAGGCGACCCGACCGTGTTCACCAAGAAAAAAATCATCGTGTTCATCGCCGCGTGCCTCGCCTTCCTGGCCGCGGAACTCTGGATGTTCTCCACGATGAAGGCTTCCTTCGGGAAGACAATGACCCAGAACTCGAAGATCCTCGCCCAGGCGATCGCGAAATCGGCGCCCCGCGAGGAGGCTTCGGTGGCATCGTGGATCGACGGCCTCGCGCAGACATATCGGGGCTATTCCTTCTATTATTTCGCCGGGCTGCCGGGAGAGGGAGGCTACAGGGAAGTGGCCGGTGACGCCGAACTCAAGGCTTTCTGGACGGACGAATCCCTGGATTCGCCCGAAGTCCTGACGGCGATCGAGGCGGTAACCTACCTGGAAAGCTACATCCTGCCCGGTACCATGAGGATAGGCGGTTCGGTGCGGAGCCTCATCGCCGCCCCTATAGCCAACGAAACCGGCGACGCGGCCTCGGGCTTCATGCTCATCGCGATGGACGCCGCCAGGGCTTCCTCCTTCGGTTCCCTCCTCGATACCCTCTCGGTTATCGCCTTCCTTCTCTTCTCCCTCGGCTTCGGCGTGGCGACTTTTTCCAGGGACCCCATAACGGGCTATGCCATCCTCGTCCTCTTCGCCATCGTCATGGCTTTCGTGGCCTACCCGCTCTTCGAGGCCGTCCGGCTCACCTTCGTCGTGAACGGACAATTCACCTTCGACACGTGGAAGACCGTCCTGGGCAACACCCAGTACCTGAAGGCGCTCTGGGGATCGATACAGCTCGGCATCTGCACGGCGACAGCTTCCACACTCATCGGCTTCATTTTCGCCTTCGCGGTCGCCAGGACCAGCATGAAGGGGAAGAAGCTCGTCACCGCCCTCGCGACGATGCCCGTCATCTCGCCTCCCTTCTCCCTCACCCTGTCCATCATCCTTCTCTTCGGAAACAACGGGCTCATTACGAAACGGCTCCTCGGGCTGGAAAACTTCTCGATCTATGGCTTGGGGGGGCTTACCCTCGTACAGACCATATCCATGTTCCCCATAGCCTTCCTCACCATGCAGGGTGTGCTCCAGGCCATCGACTCCACGCTCGAGGACGCCTCCCTGGACTTGAACGCATCGAGGAGGCATACCTTCCTCCATGTGACCCTGCCGCTCGCCCTGCCGGGGATACTTTCATCCTGGCTCCTCGTCTTCACCAACTCCCTGGCCGATTTCGCCAATCCCCTCCTCCTCTCGGGCTCCTACCGAGTCCTTTCGGTAGAGTCCTACATCGAGGTCACGGGAATGAACAGGCTCTCCAATGGAGCGGCGCTCTCCATCCTCCTTCTCCTGCCCACCCTGAGCGCCTTCTTCGTACAGCGCTCCTGGGTGAGCAAGAAATCCTACGTGGTGGTGACGGGCAAACCATCCATGAGGCTCTCCGATCTGGCCTCGCCGGGAACGCGACGAACCCTCGTGGCCTTCGTCGCCCTCGTGAGCGGCTTCATTGTCGCCCTCTACGGCACCATAGTCGCCGGCTGTTTCGTCAAGAACTGGGGATTCGACTATACCTTCACCCTCGCCAACATCGGCGAGGCCCTGACCCGCGGCAAGGCCGCCCTGCTTTCCACGATGACGCTGGCGGGTCTGGCGACGCCCATAGCCGGCATGCTGGCCATGATCGCGGCAGTCATCCTCGTGAGGAAGAAGTTCACGGGCAAGAAGGTCCTGGAAGGCCTGATCATGACCCCATTCGCCCTGCCCGGAACCCTCGTCGGCATCAGCTACATCCTGGCTTTCAACAAGCCGCCCCTCCTCCTCGTCGGAACGGGCGCCATACTCGTGATCAACTATGTGATTAGGGAACTCCCCGTCGGCCTCGAGGGCGGCGTGGCTACCTTGAGGCAGATCGACCCCTCGATCGAGGAAGCGGCCTCGGACCTGGGCGCCGACCAGGCGACGATCTTCAGGACCGTGATCCTGCCTCTCATAAGGCCGGCCTTCATCTCGTCGATGTCCTATACCTTCGTGCGTTCCATGACGGCGGTGAGCGCCATCATTTTCCTCATCAGCGCGCGCTGGTACCACATCACGATCCAGATCTACAACTTCTCGGAGAATATCCGCTTCGGCCTCGCG
>CAZRYP010000205.1:3107-5047 GCA_964604295.1 uncultured Treponemataceae bacterium | reverse complement strand
GGCCCAGACCGAACTGGTGCATGAGGGCGAACAGGCCTATCGTCTTGAGCGTGACAGTCTTGCCGCCGGTATTGGGTCCCGTCACGATGAGGGTTCTCGCGGAATCGGGGAGATCGACATCGATGGGAACGACCTTCCGGCCCAGGAGAGGATGCCTGGCGCGCCAGATGGTCAGCCCCTCGTCGCAGGCTTCGGGGACGACCAGCTCCTCCCGCCTGATCTGCACCGCCCTCGCGACGCGCTGGTCCAGGAAGGCGAGGACCACCCTGGCCGTGCCGATGACGGGGGCATGCTGCCTCAGCCTGGCCGTGGTTTCCCTGAGTATCCTGAATATCTCGGCCCTGAGCCGGGCTTCCAGCTGGACGAGCTCGTTGTTCTTCTCGACGAGGGCCGCGGGCTCTATGAACACGGTCTGGCCCGTCGAGGACACTTCGTGGACTATGCCCTTCACCCTTCCCCTGAAGTTCGCCCTCACGGCGAGGACGGTCCTCCCGTCCCGCTGCGTGGGTTCGTCCGACTGCAGGGCCGACTTCAGGTCGGGATCGCTCCTGTATGAATCCGCGATGTTGAGGAGATCCCTGTTCGCCCTCGATATGGACTCCCTTATGCGCCGGATTTCGGGAAGGTCACGGAGTTCGCCCTCCGGAGTGAGGATATCGAATATTATTTTATATACATGCTGAAGTTTAGGAGCCGCGGTGAGCAGTTCGTTCGAGGAGGATTCGGCCCAATGTTCGGACAGGACAGCCGGATCGAAGCTCCCTTCACCGGCCGGGGCAAAGGACGGCGGTTCGTTGTCGGCCTTTCGGGCATCCTTCGGCTTCCCGGGCATCGCCTGCGCGAACCTGACCCTGGACAGGACGGCGACGAGTTTCTCATCCTCTCCCGCCCAGACGCCGAGGGCATGGAGCTCGTCCAGCTCCAGCGTCATCCCTTCCACTTCCAGGCGCTTCAGAGCCTCGTCGATGCGGGGGAAGCCGAGAGGCGGGAGCTCGCTCGAGGCGAGGTACTCGCCCAAGCCAGCCAGGTCTGCCTTGAACCGGTCGAGCCTATCCCGCCCGGCTATCGGGTAGGCCGACCGCAGGAGATCGCCCCCTTCCCCGGAAAGGCAGTATTCGGCGGTACGCTCGCGCATGCGGAAGAAATCCAGAAGGGCAAGGCTGTGCTCGTTTCTCAAGAACATGGGCTGATCCTAGTAAAGTTCATCGTGTTCTTCGAGATCGGCTGATCCCGAACCTCGTATCCTGGTTCGTATCTTGGAGGAAAGACCCCTCTCCTTCCGTCCCGGATCCCGTACGCCCGACTTTTTCCAGGCAAGGGGCAGATCGAGTTCTTCCCTTATCCTGAGATAGCTTTCGTAGCGGTCGGGGTGGATCGCGGATTCGGCGACGGCCTCGCGTATGGCGCAGCCTTCCTCGTCCGTGTGGCTGCAGCGGGATCCGTAGGAGCAGTCCTCCACGAGGGGCGCCATCTCGGGAAAGCAGGAGGCCAGGTCGTCGGCGGCCAGGCTCCTGAGCGCCAGGCGGCGGATTCCCGGCGTATCGACGATCCTCATGCCGTTTCCGGCGAGGATCATCTCGGCCATCGACGTCGTATGCTTTCCCCTGTCGTATTTTTCCAACACTTCGGCTGTCCTGCGGTCGCCGCCGGGCACGATGGCGTTGAGTATGCTCGATTTGCCCACGCCCGACTGTCCGGCGAATACCCCCACGACACCGGAGAGGAGTTCGAGGATGTCATCCATCCCCTCCCCCGTCCTGGCCGAAGCCCTGATGACGCGGTAGCCGAGGGACTCGTAGTTCAGGAGCCGGGACTGGACTTCGGCCGGTATGCCCAGGTCGCACTTGTTGAGCACGATGACGAAGGGAACCCTCGCCCATTCGGACATCACGGCCAGCCTGTCGATGAAGCGGGGCCTGAAGGGCGGGAGGCGGGGGGAG
>CAZRYP010000205.1:0-3097 GCA_964604295.1 uncultured Treponemataceae bacterium | reverse complement strand
GGAGGTCACGCAGAACACCCTGTCGATATTGGCCGCGATGGCCTGCTCGGCCTTGCCCTTCTCGTTGTACCTGCCGAAGGTGTTCTTCCTCGTCTGGAGCTTCGAGACAAGGCCCTTGTCGTCCTCCGTGGGTATGATATCGACGATATCGCCTACAGCGAGGCTGTTGTAGCTGCCCGTGAGGGATTTTATCCTTTTGCCCTTGATCGTGCAGAAGCGCATGGCGCCGTCGTCGCAGAGTACCCTGGCGGTGTTGTTGGTCGAGGAGAGCACGGTCCCGGTCAAGCCTTCACCCATCCCATCCTAGAGCCTTTCCGGGGGAAGGAGTCCGAATCGCTCGGCCCACTGGGCATGGACCGGGTCGAAAGGCGGCTCACCCGTGAGAAGGAACCTTCCCGGTCCGGCCGGTGTGCTTCCCTCGCCGCCCTCTCCCTTGAGTTCGGCCATTATCTGGACCAGCCTCTTCGCGACGCCCAGCCGCGAATCCACCGTCTCGACGCCCTGTGCTCCCATGGATTCGGCGCAGGCCGAGATGTCGTGTTCCAGATGGAGAAAGTGCGTGCAGGCGAGGATTATCCTGTCCACGCCGCGGTCGACGAAGCGGCGGACATAGGGCTCGACGGCCGAACGCCTCTCGGCGTCGCCGGACGCGAGATATCGGCGTTCCACGAAGGAAACCAGGTCCTGGGCGGGCAGCTTGACGACCTCCAGGTCGGAGGCGTATCGCGCGATGAGATCGTCGATGTAGGGATCGATGACGGCCCTCTCGGTGGCCATGACCCCGATGCGCCGGGTGCGGGAACTCGCGGCGGCGGGCTTGATGGCGGGAACCGTCCCTATGATGGGGAAGTCGGGATGGGCCCTGCGGAGGGCGTCGAGCCCTATCTGGCTGGCAGTGTTGCACGCGATGACGAGGACGTCGGGCAGGAGCCTGGCGCGGAGCCGTCTCACCCTGTCGAGGAGGAGCTCCTCGACCTTCCAGGCCGTCTTGGTGCCGTAGGGGAATCCCGCGTCATCGGCGATATAGTGCATGGCCGCGCCCGGAAGGAGGCGCCTGGCCTCGGCGAGGTAGGGAAGGCCGCCGACGCCCGAATCGAAGAATACTATGGAACCCTGCTCAGTCATGTCGCGCGCTCATGGACGGAAGAGGGAATCGAAGGCCGATTTGGCCGATTCAGCCTTGGCTCCGGCTCCCGGCCTTCCCTGACCCCTCAGGCCGAAGCGGGGATCGGCGGCAAACCATTCGCAGTAATTCCTCTTCTCCTTGTCGGCCACCAGGGCGTCGATGGTTTCCCTGCAGTCCCAGTGCGCTCCCGCGAGAAAAAAGGAGCACATGGCACAGACGTGGAGGTCCTTGCCGCAGGCCGGGCAGGTCTCGGAAAAGACTATCTTGTGCCCCGCCGGAAGGGCTTCTCCGCAAAAATAACACATGGTTTCATTCTATACCCCTGTCCCGCCCCGATTCAAGCGTTCCCCGGCCGGACTCCCCCGCACTTGCCCCGGGCTTCTCTATGGTGTAGCCTGTGGCCATGTACAGGAATACGCCCTGCTCCGTCGCCGGTTGCGACGGGACGGCCTTCGCCGGCAGCCGGCTGTGCCGGAAGCACAATGCCGATCCCCAGGAAGCGGTGAAGGCGCTCGTCGAAGCCGTCTTGCTGGAGCGGAGCGCCATAAACATAGATTTTTCGGACGTTTCCCTCGCGGCGGCGGATTTTTCGCGGATCCGCTTCGTGGGCTGCCGTTTCAGGCATGCCGGCATCTCCCACGTAATGTTCACCGGGGCTTCGTTCCGCCTCTGCTTCTTCGACACTGCCTCCCTCGACAGCTGCGATTTCTCGGGCGTGGACATGGATTTCTGCTCCTTCGGCGACGTGGATATCTTCGACTGCAGCTTCGAGAATTCGGAACTCATCCATGTGAATTTCAACGGGAGCAGGATCAGGGAGAGCACGTTTTCGAGCTCCAACCTCTACGACTCCCGCTTCATCCTGTCGGAACTGGAGAACAGCCGGTTCGACGACTGCGATTTCAAGCGTGTCTACTTTATGCCCAGGAAATCGGAATCCGTCTCGACGACAGGCTCCAACGTCACCGACGCCGTGAAGGACCTGGAGCACCTCTACCTATGAAAATCTACCAGCATTACTCCATCTACGGATTTTCCAACGGCTATATCGTCGGGAATGAGGACGATTCCTCGGCCATCATCATCGATCCGGCCGAGGTGACGACGACGATGATAGACCAGATCGAGAACAAGGCCTATGCCCTGAAGGCCATCCTCATAACCCACAACCACATCCACCACTGCCGGGGCCTGAAGACCCTCATGAGGATATACGATCCCGCCGTCTACGCGTCCAATACCAGGATTTTCAACATCGCGTGCAGGAAAGTGCGCGACAAGGATATCTTCGAAGAGGCCGGATTCGAGATCAGGGCCATAGCCATACCCGGGCACTCCCAGGATTCCATCGTGTACGGGATAGGGTCCTGCCTCTTCACGGGCGACACCATGCACGCCGGCATCATCGGCAAGACGACGTCCTTCTTCAATGCCAAGGCTCTCTACGAACGGATCGAATCCAAGCTCCTCGACTATCCCGACGACACAATGATATTCCCGGGCCACGGCCCGCCCTCCACGCTCGGGACGGAGAAGAAATTCAACCTCGGGCTCAGGGCCGATTACGCGGAGACGCTCCATCCCTCCTACGATTTCTTCGTGTGAAGGAAGGGCGGAAAGGTTCGGCCGACGGGACGGGTTTTCAGTTCCCCGCGCCGATTTCCCCGATGCCCTCGAGGGAGAGATATCGCCGGGCGGCCCCCGCGAAATGGCCCATTCCCATGACCAAGTGATTGCCCAGAGGCTCATCGAGAAGCCGCGCGAGATCCCCGTGGTCCATCTCCACGACCGCCTGAGTCCTGCAGAGTCCCTCGTCGGAGGGGCTTCCGGATATGAAGCCTTCGGCTATCCAGGCCTTGTCGAGGGCGGCGCCCCCGATGCGGAGGAGCGTGACGGGACCTGAGGCGAAGCTGCCCGCGACGGCGAGCCCCAGACCCGATTCGAAATGGCTCCTTATGCCATAGCCCGAAA
>CAZRYP010000204.1:0-5066 GCA_964604295.1 uncultured Treponemataceae bacterium | reverse complement strand
GCCATGGAAGCCACGAAGGCGATTTCGGCCGAACTCGGGGCCGTGCTGTAGAGGTCCTCATAGTATCGTCTCACGGTGAGGTCTTCCTTCGTCGACTTGCGGAGGGAGAGTATCGTCGTCTTGGCCGTCTTGTTGTATTTTTCGATGGAGAACTTCCCGTCCACGAGAAAGGCCTCGTTTTCGGCCAGCGCTTCGTCTATACCCTTATCGGTGACCTTGAACCCGCTGCCCTGGACCGTGTCGATGAGTCCGACGCGTATGGCCGCGCTCTGGAAGGCCATGCTCCACACCTGATAGGCATAGAGCTGGAAATTGTCCTCCGACAACCCCTGCTGGCGGAGATAATCGTTGATCTGGGCCACCTGGTTCGCGAAGTAGGATCCTGCCGTATAGGTGATGGGCTTCCCGTTCCAGCTCCCGAATGTCGGCACCGAGCCCGAGGAGCCCAGCCCGCCGCCGAGGGAGGGGATGAACACGAAGGCTATGACGGTGATTATCAGGATGACAACCGTTCCCCCATAGACGAAGGGATTCTTGATGCCGCGTTTGGTCGAGGTTTTCTTTTCGGCCTTTTTGGCCTCGAGACCCTCGGGATTGTTGCTCTGGGATGCCATAATATTCCTTCTGGAAACAGTCTTAAAAAGTATCGTGGGCTACGGTACCATGATAGGCATGGACTGTCAACGATGTGCCGCTGCGGCAAGGCCGAGGAGAGCCTCGGCCTTGCCGGCGAATTCGATCCATTTTGGGGTTTCAATGCCCGCTCCTGAGGGCGACCCCGAGGGGAGGGCGAGCTGGATCGGGCTAAAATCGGCCTTGTAGTCCATCTTGGGAGCCTCGGGCACCCAGAAGCCGAGATAGTACCAGTCTTTTCCCATCGCCGCCGCCAAGGCCGATTCAAGGTAGATCGACCATGCCCCCAAGCTTCGCCTGGCTTCCCCGGGGTCGAAGGCGAAATACACCGAAGACAGGCCTCGTGGAAGGATGTCGAGAAAGCCTAGGGCGAAGAGTCGGTCGGACGGGTCCCTGTATTCGGTCAGGGCGGCCATGGGAACGTCGAAAAGACTCCTGAACGACTCTTCGGTCGCGGTCTCCCGGCAGTCATGGCGAATTCTGACATATTTTTCATACAACATGAAGTATTCTTCCTTGAATTCGGCCGGGCAGAGCCTCAGGCTGATGCCATGGTTCAAGCGCGAGAGCCTCGCGAAGCGCTTACCCCGGTTGAGGCTGGCGACCGGCAGCCTGATAGGAGTGCAGAGAGAGCAGCTTGGGCATCGATAGCGGTAGAGGAGCCTGCCGGACCGTCTCCAGCCGAAGGTCAGGAGGGTTTCATAGCCGCCGAAAAACTCCGCTTCCTCCATGAATTCGCCAGAGGAGGTTTTTCCTGCCAGATAGGGGCAGGGTTCGGAGAAGGAATAAAGCCCGACTGGATTCATCGCTGGAGGGAATTGTATGGCATCGGGCCGCCTGAGTCCACCGGGACGGCCATCCCCCGTCTTCGCACCTTGATGAAGGAGTTTTCGAAGCAGTATGTTTAGGCCATGAGCATAATAACCAAGACGGGAGACGACGGGGATACGGGCCTCTGGTCAGGGGAGAGGGTGGGCAAGGACGACCTGCGCGTGGAGGCTTACGGCACGATCGACGAGCTGTCCTCAGCCTTGGGAGCGGCTCGCCACCTCTGTCTTCAGGACGAGGTGCTCTATGCCGTCGAGGACATCCAGAAAATCCTCTTCCGCGTCGCGGGGGAGTTGGCCTCCTTGGGGATACCTTTCGACAGGCCGATCACCGCCGGGGACGAGGAGAAGATCGCCGCGAGGACGGCTGCCATCGAGGAGAGAATCCCCTTGAGGGGATTCGTCCTGCCGGGCATGACGGCCGGATCGGCCGCCCTCGATGTCGCCAGGACCATAGCCCGGCGCGCCGAGAGGAGGGTCGTGGCCCTGTCCAGGAAGGAGGAAGTCTCGGCTGAGCTCAGGATATTCCTCAACAGGCTCTCCGACTATCTCTTCATGCTTGCCCGGGCGGAAGAATCGGCCGCCGGAAAGCTGACCTTTGCCTGAATTCGGCACTCCGGGAGTTGCACCATGAAACTGTATTCGCGCAGACAGATGATCATAGGCATATCGGCAGGCATTCTCGCGTCGGCCTTCATCGCGGCCGGGTTCTTCTTCCTCGCGGCAGGAAGGAGCTCCGTGCCGGAGGCTTCCGGACCCGCCGCCTCACTGGCGCCCGTACCTGCCACTCCCGTGGAATTCCCCGGCGGAGCCGGGCAATACACCCTCGACGAGAGCGAGAACATAAGCGTCTATGAAAAATACAACGAGTCGGTCGTCAACATCACGACCGAGGTAGTCAACATCAACTGGTTCCTCGAACCCGTGCCCGCGAGCGGCGGCTCGGGCTCGGGATCCATCATCGACCCGAGAGGTTATGTCCTCACCAACCACCACGTCGTCAAGGGAGCGTACAAGCTCTACGTGAACCTGGCCGACGGAAGCCAGTACGAAGCTTCCGTGGTTGGTTCCGATCCCCAGAACGACCTGGCTGTGGTCAAGTTCAATCCCCCCCAGGCGGTGAAGCTGCGCCCTGTACCCTTCGGCTCCTCAGGAGGACTCAAGGTAGGGCAGAAGGTCCTGGCCATAGGCAATCCCTTCGGCCTGGAACGCACACTCACCCAGGGCATAGTCTCCGGACTGGGCCGACCGATCCAGAAGGACGACACCACCGTGCTCCAGAACATGATCCAGACCGACGCCTCCATCAATCCGGGCAATTCCGGCGGCCCCCTCTTCAACTCCGCCGGACAGATGATCGGGATCAACACGATGATCTATTCGACCTCGGGAGGCTCGGTAGGCATCGGCTTCGCCATCCCCGTGGACACCGCGGTCCGCATCGTGCCCGAACTCATCGCGTCGGGCAGGGTACGCCGCGGCTGGATAGACATGGAAGCCATCCAGCTTTTCCCCGCCCTCGTCTCCTACCTGAGGCAGTCCGGCCACGCCGCACCCGTCGAAAAGGGGCTTCTCGTCTCGGCCGTCAAGGAAGGCGGCGGCGCGGCCAGGGCCGGCCTGAAGGGCGGAAGCGCGGCGGTGCGCTACGGCCAGTCCACCTTCAGGATCGGAGGGGACATCATCACGACCATCGACGGACTTGCGACGGGCAGCATCGCCGATCTCTATACTGCCCTCGAGGACAACAAGCCCGGCGAGAATATCGAGGTGGAGTTTTACCGCGGCACGAAGAAAATGAAGATCACCGTCACGCTGACGGAACAAGTCCCGCAGGGATGAAGGAGCGTCGATGAAAGCGTTCAAGGTAGTCGCTCCCTACGAGCCCGCGGGAGACCAGGGCAGCGCCATAGGCACGCTTGCGGCGGCCGCCGCTTCGGGAGCCAAGTATATGACACTCAAGGGCGTCACGGGATCTGGCAAGACCTTCACGATGGCCAAGGTTATAGAAAAGCTCCAGATGCCCACCCTCGTCATCTCGCACAACAAGACCCTTTCCGCCCAACTCTACCGGGAATTCAAGAATTTCTTCCCGGAAAACGCGGTCGAATACTTCGTCTCCTACTACGACTATTACCAGCCCGAAGCATACGTGGCGTCCAAGGATCTCTACATTGAGAAGGATTCGAGCATCAACGACGAGATAGACAGGATGAGGCTTTCGGCCACGGCTGCCCTCATGGAGCGACGCGACGTGATCATCGTGGCGACGGTGTCCTGCATCTACGGCCTGGGTTCTCCCGACCTCTACCGGGAAATGCGGATCTACCTCGACAAGGGCAAATCCGTGGACCTGGAGACACTGAAGCGCAACCTCATAAACCTCCAGTACGAAAGGAACGACATGGTCCTCGAGCGCGGAAGGTTCAGGATCAGGGGTGACATGGTGGAGATATATCCCGCCTATCTCGAGGAAGCCTACAGGATCGAGCTGGATTTCGACATTGTCGCGAGGATACGCAAGTTCGATCCCCTGACGGGAAAGGCGGGCGACGACATGGAGGAGGCCGTCATCTATCCGGCCAAGCATTTCGTCATGCCCGAGAACATGGTCCAGAAGGCGGTATCGAGGATCAAGGAAGAACTCCGGGAGCAGTACGAAAATTTCATGGGTCAGAACAAGCTCATAGAAGCCCAGAGGATAAAGTCGAGGACGGAATACGACATAGAGATGATGGAGGAAATGGGCTACTGCTCGGGGATCGAAAACTACTCGGCGCCCCTGTCCGGCCGGAGTCCTGGCGAGAGGCCGGGCGTCCTGCTGGATTATTTCCCCAAGGACTTCATCACCTTCATCGACGAGTCCCACGTCACCCTCTCCCAGATAGGGGCGATGTATTCGGGCGACAGGAGCAGGAAAACCTCCCTCGTGGACTATGGATTCAGGCTACCCTGCGCCCTGGATAACAGACCTCTCAAGATCGAGGAATTCGAGGCCATGATGAACAGGGTCATCTATGTCTCAGCCACGCCCGGGCAGGTGGAGCTCCAGAGATCGGCCGTCGTCGCCGAACAGATGATCAGGCCGACGGGGCTCATCGATCCCGAGATCGAGGTGATGCCTACCGAGGGGCAGATGGAGGACATCTACGCGCGGGTCAGGGAGAGGGCGGCGCGCAACGAGCGCAGCCTCATCATCACGCTCACCAAGAAAATGGCCGAGGAACTGACCCAATACCTCTCGGGTCTGGGCCTCAGGGTCCGCTACATCCATTCGGAGGTGGAGACCATAGAGAGGGTGGAAATCCTCACCCAGTTGAGGGCGGGCGAATTCGACGTCCTCGTGGGGATCAACCTTCTCAGGGAGGGGATAGACTTGCCGGAAGTCTCCTTCATCGCGATCCTGGACGCCGACAAGATCGGTTTCCTCCGTTCGGCCACGAGCCTGATACAGATCGTGGGAAGGGCCGCCAGGAACGCGGCCGGCCTCGTCGTCATGTACGCCGACAGGGAGAGCGAGGCTATGAGGATAGCCATAGGGGAGACCACCAGGAGGCGGGCTATCCAGGTGGCCTACAACACCGAGCACGGGATAACGCCGACGACGAT
>CAZRYP010000203.1:0-5078 GCA_964604295.1 uncultured Treponemataceae bacterium | reverse complement strand
AAAGTTTCCGGATAGTATCCAATACAATACATACCGAAGTATCTTCTGACGCTATTAGGCTTTCCCAGGGATCGACAGTAGCGCCGTTCACGGAGACTGGCGCAGGCAAAGTCTTGAGTATTAAGAAGCATTTTACTGTCGGTGAACCCCTGGTGCCTTTGGGAAATGACAGAAGGTTCGTCGTTTCCTTCAGGAAAGAAAGGAATGCCTCATTCTACCCATTGCATTCAATTTCCGGAATATTCTCGAGAGCGTTTTTCATCCTGGGCATACCGGTACGATATACGGAAGGCTTCAATCCCTTGCCTAGAATGGAATTCAGCCAGCCCCTGGCTCTCGGAATCGAATCCAGCGACGATATCATGGCCGTCTGGCTGAGGTCCGGCATGGACATATCGGACAATGCCGGGTTCATCGAAGATTTCAATAAAGTCCTTCCGGAAGGTCTTGTCGTACGTGACGTAAGACTGGGCAGGAATCGCGGCGAAGGCAAGAAATCGATCGGATCGCTCTATTGGGGATCCCGATATGAGGCACGCATCATGAGCCTTGAGGATTTCCGGTGCATCGAAAAAATCGAATGGGAAAGTGAAGCGCCCGAAACCCTCGGATTCGATGCCGACGCAAGGAAGCTCTTGATAACCCTGAACGACGCGCATGGAGGCGACCGCAACATCGTAAAACTCTTATCCAGCGCCTTGCGCGCGGAAAAAGTCATGGACAGATGCATGATACGGCGTCTCGAGAGCCTGACGCTCGATGGGGATCATCTGACGAGGGTATTCGAGGCACTGTAGGTTGTTGTGTCCGCTATAGTTTCAATTCAAGCAGCATTTAATTGCGGCCATTTTGAATTCAGGCTATATTGCCTTGCCCATAGGTAGACAGAATATACATTATACGAAGTCATCAATATGAGACATAATTCGAGGGAATGTTGGGCGCGCTATACACAGTCTGCCCTACCGTAGTCTGGTCCACGCCATACGATACTGCGAAGAACACGATAAAGTAATCGGCGGCGGAATTGTTTGTTGCGCCTTCGTAATCGTCATCCCCCGTCTGAAAGTCCTTGGCGTAAAAGCTGGCATTCGAATCAGAGGTATCCAGGGAACGGATGATCTGCGAGATATCCACGGAATCGTAAAACAGGGGTTCGCTGGCGTTGTCGGTGAGTTTCCAGGCCGAATAGCTATTGAGCTGAAGATAGTAGTAGTCTTCGTCGTCGGCAGCTATAGGAATCAGAGGCTGATTTCTGTTTTCGGAATTACGCAACCGGGAAAACTTGTAAGTATCGCCTTTCACGATATCCATGAAAGTGTTGGGTTCATCAGAGTAGGTATCGCTGAGATTCTCCAAGGAATTCCTGACTGAAGAAGCCGTTGTCTCGCTCTCGAATATCCTGTAGAAGATTTCTACGCCTTTGAAAGTCTGGGTCGAACCTTCCGAAGCTTCATAGTTTCGAGCGTCGTTCTGCACGCTTATGATTTGGTTGCCTGCCACCACCATTTCCGCCGGAGGGTAAAGATAAGAGACTGTCGGTAGGCCGCAGCCCTGGAAGGCCATAACGAGGAGAAGAGACAGGACTGGTATTCTGTTTTTCCCTGATGCCATGCTACCCCTTTGAACAATGCAATCCCATTCTACTACCCTTTTCGTCAATAAAAAAGCAGGATCGACGTTCCGCGTGACCGCGGGCGACGAACCTGCCATGTAAATCGATCCTGAAGGGAGATAAATCTTACTTGTCGTAGCCCTGTGCCTTGAGATAAACGACCCTGTCCTTCGCGAGCTTGGACCAATCGGAATCGGCGAAATCGGAAAGCAGTTTCGCGTAGCTCTCAAGAGCGGCTTTCCAGTCCGATTTGCCTTCCTGGAGCCGGCCGACGGAAAAATACGCATGTGCCAGATTCGGGGTGTCCTCTTTGTAGAGGGAGATGAGCTTGTTGTAGTATTCAAGGGCGGCGTCGGACTTCCCCTGCTCTTCCGCGGCCACGGCAGCGCTCTCCAGGGCAATGGGCGCCAGGTAAGTCTTGGGAAGCTTGTTCGCGGCTTCAAGGCTGGAGGCTTCGGCGTTCACCCAGTCGGCTTTTACCGCATAGAGGCTGCTCTTGGTGAAAAGAGCTTGCTGCGCGGCAAAGGACCGCGGCCATTTCTTCGCGACCGCGTCAAGATCGGCCAGGATTCCATTCTCTATTTCCGTTTTCTTGGCTTCTTCGGATTCGTTGTTCCAGGATGCAATCTTGGTCCTGACTTCCTCCATGGCTCGAGAGGAATTCTCGAGTACGGAGCTGGAAACCAGGGTATAGATTCCCACTATCACGAGAATTCCAAGCACGGCGCCCGCGGCGGAAAGGAATATGACTCTGTACTTGCTTATGAATTCGGAAAGCTTCTGGACAAAGTTTTTTTCTTCCTCTTTGTCCGGCCTTATGATTTTTGCCTTAGTCTCCACAGCTCACTCCTTGGGTTGTGCAATATTAAGCTCTTTTATCAATCTTGATAAGTAGGTTCTCTGTATATCCAGGGCTTTGGAAGTCTGGGTCTGGTTCCATCCGTGAAGTTCGAGAGCCTTCCTGATGAAATGAGTCTTGAAGACATTGATGGCATCCTTCAGGTTCTTGCCCCTGAATTCATCCACGTCCTCGGACTTCCCGCCAAGCATGAGGTCTCCGGCGCTGATCACATGCTGTCTGGTCATGACAGCCGCGCGCTCGACCGCATTTTCGAGTTCGCGGACATTCCCTGGCCAGGCATAGGAGAGCATGCACTCCATGGCCGTATCCGAGAATCCGCTGATCTGCTTATTGGTCTCGCGGGCGATACGCTTCAGGAAATGGGAGGCAAGAACGGGAATGTCCTCTTTTCTCTCGCGGAGAGGAGGAATGTAGAGCGGCAGCACATTCAGCCTATAGTAGAGGTCGGCCCTGAACTCCTGCCGGGAAACCATCTCCTCCAGATCGCGGTTGGTGGCGGTCACTATGCGGACATCCACGGTTCTTGTCTCAGAGGATCCAACCTTCTCGAAGGTCTTCTGCTGCAGGACCCGCAGGAGTCTGGACTGGAGCCTGAGCGGCATTTCCGCGATTTCGTCGAGAAAGATGGTCCCGCCGTCGGCTACTTCAAAACGCCCTTTCCTGTCCTGATACGCGTCGGTGAAAGCGCCCTTCACGTGGCCGAAAAGTTCGCTCTCGAGAAGGGTTTCGGGGAGAGCCGCGCAGTTGACCCTGACAAAGGGTTTGTCGGCGCGCCTGGATGCCCGATGGATCCTTTCGGCGAAAAGCTCCTTCCCTACCCCGCTTTCGCCAAGGATCAGAACGGAAGCCTCGCTGGGCGCAATTCTCTCGACGAGATCCACTTTCTCCGCCATTGCCGGGGACGCGTAGACAAGGTTGTGCCAGCCAGTATTCTGCTGGGCTTTTTCGCTGAGATAGGAAAGCTCTATGGCCGCTTTTTCGAGGAATCTCGCGTTTTCTATGGCTATGGCGGCCTGCAGTGCGAACACCTCGAGCCAATAAAGGTCTTCCTCGAGGAAATATCTGCCCTTCGCCTTATTGAGCACTTCGATGACGCCCACGAGAACGCCTTTGACCTTCATCGGAACGGCCAAAATCGATCGTGCGGGAAAGTTTAGTTCCCTGGATATCGATGGAGAGAACCTGGGATCGCTGGCAGGGTCGTTGACGATGAGGGATTGGCCATGCTGGATTATCCATCCGACGATGCCTTCTTTGGGATCGAGGACCTTGCCGGAAATCTCTTCCTTTCTGGGTCCTATGGCTATTTCGAAGCGCAGTTTGTCGGCAACCGGATCATGTAAAATAAGGCTCGCCGCTTCAGCGCCGACGAGCCTCGCAGAGGATTCTATGATCTGCGACATGAGGACTTTCCCATCGGAGTAATTCGAATTTATCAGCGCACAGACTTCTATGAGCAGTTCGAATTTCCCCTGGTCTATAGTCCCCACCATCGCTCTTGTCTTTTCTCAATCTGCCGCGAGGCGGCTGATCAAGAGGGTTTCTTCGTATTGTCGCGTTCTTTGAGCAGATCGCCGATCGTGTATCCGCCATCCACCTCTTCGTTCTGCATGAACTTGGAGATTTCCTCGCGCTGCTGGCGCTGGACCAGGTCGCGTATGGAGAGGCCCAGTTTCTGCCTGTCGGGGCTGAGATCGATGACAACCGCCTTGACGGCCATTCCCGCGGTAAAATTCTTCAGCGCGTCGTCCCAGGAAAGGTCCCTGTCGGAGCTCAGGTCCTGCTTCTTGACGAGACCGTCAATATCGCCCTGGACTTTGACGAATACGCCGAAATCCGTGACGTTGGACACGATGCCTTCCACGATTGAGCCGACCCTGAAAGCCTTGGCGAAGGATCTCCACGGATCCTCCGAGAGTTGCTTGACGCCGAGCCTTATATTCCGCTCTTCCGGGCTGCTCTCTATGACCACCACTTCCAGTTCCTCGCCTTCATGGAGAACCGAGGCGGGGTTCTTTACCCTGGAGGTCCAGGACAGGTCGTCGACATGGAGAAAACCGTCAATGCCTTCCTCCAGCTCCACAAAGGCGCCGGCGTTGGTGACCTTGACGATCTTGCGGGTCAGGCGCATGCCGACCGGATAGTTCTCGTTGATGCTGTCCCAGGGGTTCACCTGCACCTGCTTGAGGCCAAGTGAAACCTTTCCGGCCTGGATGTCGTAGCCGAGCACCATGCAATCGACGACATCGCCCGGTTTGAGCATGTCTTCGGGCTTGTGAACCTTCTTGACCCATGAGAATTCGGAGATATGGGCGAGGCCTTCGATGCCCTCTTCCAGCTCGATGAAGGCTCCGTAATCGGTAAGCTTGGTAACCTTGCCCTTGACTACGTCGTTGACATGGTACTTTTCCTCGAAGGTGAACCAGGGATCCTGGCTGAAATGCTTGAGGGAAAGATTGATGCGCTTTTCCTCGGGTTCGAGTCGAATGACCTTGAGTTCTATGTCCTGGCCCTTGCGGACGTAGTCCTTGGGACGGGTCACATGGCCCCAGCTCATATCGTTGATGTGGAGCAATCCGTCGAAGCCGCCGAGATCGATGA
>CAZRYP010000202.1:0-5104 GCA_964604295.1 uncultured Treponemataceae bacterium | reverse complement strand
CAGGGGCCGTTCGTGGCCGGGTTGATTTCGACGCCGGCGCTCCTCGAGAGTTCGTTCTCGGGCACCAGACCCACGGAGAGGAGGACGGTGTCGCAGGGAATCCTGAAGCTCTTGTCGAACATGAGGGCGCCGTTCTCTATCGGCGTCACTTCGATGCCTTCCACCCTGTCCTTCCCGTAGATTTCCGTGGTGAGGTGGGAGAGGTGGAGGGGGATGCCGAAATCGTTGAGGCACTGGACGATATTGCGCGTAAGCCCGCTCGGATAGGGCAGGATCTCCACCACCGCGTGCACCTTGCAGCCCGCCCAGGTGAGCCTGCGCGCCATGATGAGGCCTATGTCCCCCGATCCGATGATGACCACGTCCTTGCCGGAGATATAGCCTTCGATGTTGACGAGGCGCTGGGCGAGCCCCGCGGTGAATACTCCCGCGGGACGGGATCCGGGTATCCTGATGTTGCCTCTGTTGCGCTCCCTGCAGCCCATGGCGAGGACGACGGTCCGCGCTTCCACGCGCACGACGCCTGTGGCCGAAGACACGCAGTGGAGGATGTGGCGGTCCCCCTCCTGTCTGAGGTCGAGGACCGTGGCGCCGCAGAGGGCGGGAATGTCCAGGGCATGGACCTTTTCCTGGACGCGTTGGGCAAACTCGGGGCCGGATAGTTCCTCGCTGAACTCGATGAGTCCGAAGCCGTTGTGGATGCACTGCAGGAGGATGCCGCCCAGCTCCTCCTCGCGCTCGATGATGATGGCCGAGTATCCCCTGGACTTCAGTTCCGCGGCCGCCGACATTCCCGCGGCCCCGCCGCCTATGACGGCGGCGTCGCAGCTCATGTGCTTCATAGTTCGCCCTTCAGGACGAAACTCGCGCCTCCGCGCTTCGTCACTTCCCCGTAGCTCATGCCCGTCTCGCGCATGAGGATCTTGATGATCTTGTAGGTGCAGAATCCGCCCTGGCATCGGCCCATCTGCGCCCTCGTGACGTACTTGATGCCGTCGAGGGTGCTGTGGCCGGCCCGTATCGCCTGGACGATCTCGGCCTCGCTCACGCGCTCGCAGCGGCAGACGATGTCGCCGTAGGCCGGGTCCCGTCCCGCCTCCTCGTCCAGCTCGAAGGGCGAAAGGTCGCGCGCTCGGGGCACTTTGCGGATATACGGATCCCAGTCGGCCTTCTCGACGAGGCGCAATCCGTCCTTCTTCAGCAGGTCCTTCACGTATTCGCCTATCGCGGGGCTGGCGGTGAGCCCCGGCGACTGGATAGCCGCCACCTGCACGAGATGAGGCGCCGCGGCGGAGAGATCGATGTAGAAGTCGTCGCCCGAGGCAGGCCTCAGGCCGGCGAAGCTCGTGATGACATCGTTCTCGGAAATGGAAGGGACCATGGTCCGCGCGCTGCGCAGGATGCCCTCGAGTTCTTTCCTCGTGGTGGAAAAGTCCTCCTTGTCATCGACGGAGGTGGCCGTGGGACCGATGAGGACAGTGCCTTCGACCGTGGGAATGATGAGCATGCCCTTGGATACGGCCGTGGGAACGGGGAAGATCACCCGGTTCGGCTTGGACTTGGCTGTCTTGTCGAGAAGATAGTATTCGCCCTTGCGGGGCTTGATCGTGAATTCCTCGGCGCCGAAGGCCTTCGATACCGCGTCGGCGTAGAGGCCGGCCGAATTGACCACGTACCGCGCCCGCACTTCCCTGCCATCGGCCGCCTTCACGACCCAGGCATCGCCCTCCCGGCGGGCCGAAGCCACGGCAAATTCGGTCAGGAGATCGACGCCGTTCTTCCGCGCGGATTCCACGAGGGAGAAGACGAAGCGATAGGGTTCGACGATGCCGCCCGAGGGAGCGTAGAGCCCGCCCACCGTGTCGGGGCTCAGCGCGGGCTCGAGTTCCAGCATCCTCTCGCGCGAGCACATCTCTATGCCGATGACGCCGTTGTCGACTCCCTGCCTGTAGAGCTGCTCGATGGAGCGCATCTCGTCCTCGTGGAGGGCGACGACGACGATGCCGCAGCGCTCGAAGGGAAAATCCAGCTCGTTGTGGAGGCGTTCGAACATGAGGGCGCCCTGGAGCTCGAGCCTGGCCTTGAGGTATTTCTTGTTGTCGTGGAATCCGCCGTGGACTATGCCCGAGTTCGCCTTGCTCGTGCCCAGGGATACGTCGATTTCCTTTTCGAGGAGGGCGACCTTCAGCTCGTACTGGGAGAGTTTCCGCGCGGCGTTGGCGCCGCAGACGCCCGCGCCGATGATGGCTACGTCGAAAAGCTCGGTCATGGACTCTTCCTTCAGGCGGTCATGGATTCGAGGAGCGTCTCAAGTTGTAGCATGTGTCCAGGACATTTTCCAGACAATTCCGTGGAAGGCGGCCGGCTATCGGCTTGGCTACAGCCAAAAAACTCTGGCATGATCCCGCCCGATGATGATACGCTGGACCCCATGCATCCCATAGCAGACATGACAGCCGCCCAGGCGCGCGCCATACGATTCGTCCTCATGGACATAGACGACACGCTCACCACCGAAGGCAGGCTGACGGCGGAAAGCTACGCGGCGCTGTGGAAACTCAAGGACGCCGGGCTTGTGGTGCTGCCCATAACGGGCCGGCCGGCGGGCTGGTGCGATCTCATCGCGCGCGAATGGCCGGTGGACGGCGTCGTGGGCGAAAACGGGGCCTTCGTGTTCTGGGAGGAGCCGGAAGGGCGGCACCTCCGCGCCATCACCCACCCCGACGCGATCCGCAACGACGCGCCGGCGCTGGCGCGGGTGATGGCGCGCGCGATGACCGAAGTTCCGGGCTGCCGGCCGGCCCGCGACCAGTTCGCCCGGCTCTACGACATCGCCATCGACTTCGCCGAGGAGGAACCCGTCCTTCCCCTCTCCGACGCGCTGAAAATAAAGACGATATGCGACGAGGAAGGAGCGAAGGCCAAGGTGAGCTCGATCCACGTCAATGCCTGGATGGGCGACTACGACAAACTGTCCATGGCGATCCGCTATCTGACGTTGCGCTTCGGCTACGACGATGCGGCGGACCGCGCCGCTGTCGTCTTCGTGGGCGACTCGCCCAACGACGAGCCCATGTTCGCGCACTTCCCCGCGGCCTGCGGAGTCGCCAACGTCAGCCGCTACAAAGACCTCATCAAAAGCCTGCCGGCCTTCGTCGCCTCGAAGGAATGCGGGGCGGGATTCGCCGAAATCGCCGATAGGCTGCTGAGCCTCCGCGGGACGAGGGACGGCCACAACAAGGAGACGCCATGAAAATCACGCTGCTCGTCGAAAACACGCCCAAAGACGCATCCATCAAGGCCGAGCACGGCCTGTCCTTCTACATCGAAGCCCGCGGGAAAAAGATCCTCCTGGACGCGGGCCAGAAGAGCCTCTTTCGCGAGAACGCCGCGCTCCTCGGCTGCGACCTGACGAAGGTGGATTTCGCCGTCCTCTCCCACGGCCACAGCGATCACTCCGGCGGTCTGCCCGCCTTCAGGGAAGCGAATCCGGCCGCTCCCATCTATATGGCGAGATCGGCCGCGCGGCGCTGCTACGTGAGGAGATACGGGATACTTTTCTTCAATGTTGGCATGGACAGGGCATTCACGGACGACCGGGGCATCGTGTCCATGGACTACGACAGCGAACTCGCTCCCGGCATCGATGCCGTCGTCGGCATTCCGAGGAAGGACCCCTACCTCACCACGAGTTCCAATCTCTACATGAGGAAGGGTCTGGCATTTTCGCGCGACGATTTTGCCCACGAACTGGCCCTGGTGATCCGCGAAGGGGACAAGGCCGTCATATTCAGCTCCTGCTCCCATACGGGACTCCACAACATCATGGGCAGGATACGCGACAAGGGACTCCTGGCGTCCAGGAACACCGTGTTCGCCGGAATGCATCTCTATCACGCCATGAGCACGAGGGTCGAGGATCCCGCCATCCTGGACCGCTTCGCGGAGGATCTCTCCTCCTTCGGGAATACGACCTACTACGCCGGCCACTGCACGGGCGAGGCGGCGTACCTGAGGCTCAAGTCCAGGATGGGGGACAAGATACAGCCCATGCGCTGCGGGGAAGTCTTCAAGATCTGAACACGGCGCCGGCCACTCAAGCCTCGAGCTTTAGCTCCAGCTGCTTCAAGAGCTGCTTCACTTCTTCCAGACGGAGAAGGCGGCCTGTCACATGACTGCCGGCTTCAGGGGAAAAAATGTAGTAGATATGCTCCAGGGAACCGAAATCCTCTCCCAAATCGAAGAGTTCGTAGCCGAAAATGCCGAGCTTCCTCTCGAGGAAGGCGCAGGAATCGACTTCTTCCTCCATGGGTACCTCATGGGGTGATGCCGGGACAGCTTCACCCCACTCTCAAGTATCAGAGATTTCCACCGGGAATGATATAGCCGATAACGGAAAAATTTCGGCTCGGCAATCCATTCCCGGACGCGCTCAGGCCCAGCGGAGAAGTCCGGGCACGAAGCGCTCGCCCAGGGCCGGGTGCCTGGGTAGGACCCTGATCGAATAGCCGATCTGGCCGGTGAGCTTGCCGTTGGCGATGGCCGCGAATTTCCACACCGGGCCTTCGCTGGAAACCGGCGACATCTCGGTGCGCTCGGGCGACTGTATCTCGCCCTTGCTCGTGAGGGGACCCCTGTAGCATTCGACCCGGACTTCCTCGGGAAGGAGGCCGGCCAGGTTCACCGTCGCCTCGACGTGGATCTTGGTGCCGCGGAAGATCACGGGCGGCGCGTCGTCCTTCACTTCGAGAACGGCCAGGGAAGGCCAGAGGGATTTGGCCCTCTCGAGGTAGGAGGAGAGCGACTTGGAGGAAGCGTAGCCTTCGGCTTTCAGCCTCGTCCCTTCGGCCATCGCGGGCTTGTAGTAGGTCCCGTAATATTCCTCGAGCATCCTGTGCGTCGAAAAGTCCCTGCCGACCGACTTGATCGAGGCGCGCATCCGGCCGATCCATTCGCGCGGGAGATTGTCCCTGCCCCTTCTATAGAAGGTGGGGAGGATTTCGCGCTCCAGGAGGTCGTAGAGGGCTTCGCTCTCGATCTTGTCCTGCAGTTCCTCGTCCCTGTATTCCTCGCCGAGGCCTATCGCCCAGCCGATGTCCGGCCT
>CAZRYP010000201.1:0-5114 GCA_964604295.1 uncultured Treponemataceae bacterium | reverse complement strand
GATCATGGCGGGTCCTCCTGGAGGAGGGCATCGACCGCTTCTTCGCGGGCAGGTACAGAGGTGAGTACAGCGACAGCCTCATCGCCGACTTCGAGGACTCGCTTCCCGCCATCCCGCCCTGGAATCGTCCATAGACCACCCGCTCCATTTAACCGAGCCCGACCGGGCGAGGCGCGAATTCTAAAATAGGCTCTTCCGTTTTTGCGAAGCTCGTGTATACTTACTGCTGCACTGTTCAGAACAGCTGAATACCATATGTCAGGAGGTGTGTATGAAAAATATGATCAGGGAGAAACTGGCCGCGGGGAAAGCGGTATATGGAACGATGATCCAGGAGCTGAGGTCGCCGGCGGTTCCCATGCTGTACGCCAATGTCGGCTACGATTTCGTCTTCATCGACATGGAGCACGGGGCGCACAGCATGGAGACTGTCGCCGACATGATAAAGGTGTGCCGCGGTGTGGGGATAACCCCCTTCGTGCGCGTTCCCGACCTGCAGTACCATTTCATAGCCCGCTGCCTGGACGCTGGCGCCCAGGGCTTCATGGTTCCGAGAATCGCCACCAGGGAAGACGCGGAGAAGGCCGTGGCCTACTCCAAGTACCCGCCGATGGGCGAACGCGGCTGTTCTATCAACAAGGGGCACAACGACTACAAGGGCGCCGACCTCCTCACGTTCATCAAGGAAGCGAACGAGCAGAACTTCGTCATTCTCCAGATCGAGCGCAGGGCGGCGATGGAAGACCTGGACAACATCCTTTCCGTACCGGGCGTCGACGCGGCCATCCTGGGCCCCAACGACATGGCCGCCTCCTATGGCATACCCGAGGACCTCAGCGGCGACTTCATGAACGAAATCTTCCAGAAAGTGGTGGACTCGGGAAAGCGGCACGGCGTCTACACGGGAATGCATATCGCGAACATCCCCAAGCTGGTCGAGTGGAAGAAGAAGGGCATGCAGATCATCACCTACAATACGGATCTGGGCTTCCTCACCGCCGGCGCGGCGTCGGGACTGAAAGAACTGAGCAAGACGGAGTGATCCGGCCATGGAAAACACAGACAAGAAACTGATCGTCAACGCGCTGGTCGTGACGAAGGATTCCGGGAACCGCATCTTCAGGAACGGCGTCGTCTATATAGAGGGCGGCACGATCAAGGCGATTGGCCCCGCGAGCGAAGTGGACGTCAAGAAATACTCGGCGGGGGCGGAGCTGATCGACGCCTCGGGCAAGATCGTCGCCCCGGGCTTCATAAGCCTGCACAGCCATCTCTACAGCGCCGTCGTCAGGTCCATACCCTTTTCCGGCTTCGACAACGCCGACTTCTCCTTCATCTCCTGGATGGAGAGGTTCTGGTATCCGATGCTCGAGGACAAGGTGACGCAGAACCAGATGTACATCGGTTCCCTGGCCAACATGCTCGGCAACATCAGGAGCGGCATCACCACGACCACGGACACGGCCGAGGGTTCCTACGCCATCCCGGGCGCCATGGACCATGTCCTGCGCGCGGCCGACGAGGCGGGAATGAGGTGCGTCCTCTCCTTCGAGACGACGGGCCGGATCAGCCCGGAAAACCAGGCCCTGGGGCTCCAGGAAAACCTGAACCTGGTGAAGAAGCTCAAGGGGCGCCCGGGACGGGTCTCGGCGCGCATAGGGATACACACCACCTTCTCCTGCCCCACCGAGCTCCTGGTGGAGGCGAGGAAGCAGGCCGACGCCCTCGGGTGCGGGCTCATGATGCACATGGCCGACGACCGCTGGCACAATTTCGACGCCACGAGGAAATACGGAAAGCGTCCCACCAGGTATCTCGAGGACATCGGGTTCCTGGGTCCCGACCTCCTCCTCTTCCATTGCGCCTACATGGATGTCTGGAAGGATCCCGCGATCTTCAAGGCCCATGGCGTCAAGATTGCGCACAACGCCGAATCCAACGCGATCTTCGGCTTCTGGCCGGACATGATGCCCTTCATCAAGGAAGGGGTCTGCGTCGGCCTGGGCACCGACGGACAGACCCACTCCATGTTCGAGATCATGCGCACCAGCCAGATGATCCACAGGATCAAGTACGAGGATCTGGAGCTTCTGCCCGACGGAGAGGTCCTGACCATGGCCACGAGGAAGGGGGCGGAAGCCCTGCTGATGGACAAGGAGATCGGCTCCCTGGAGGCGGGGAAGAAGGCCGACCTGATCATGCTGAAGGACAGGAGCGCGGTGCCTATTTTCGAGAAGAACGTGGAGAACTACATCGTCAGCACCTGCGAGCGTTCCGATGTCGATACGGTCATGATAGACGGAAAGGTCCTGCTCAGGGACGGGGAGTTCGTCTCGGTGGACGAGAAGGCCGTCTATGCGAAGTCCAAGGAAGAGGCTGTCGATCTCTGGCGACGGAACGACTGGCCGCTTCCCTGATGGAGTCCCCGGGGGAATCCCGGGGGAATCCGGTTCACTGCTGGGGTCTTGTTTTCCCTCGGTTGAGGGGAATAGAAACTGGAAATGAATGGAGGCATCAGATGAAAAACGTGTTCAAGGCAATCGCGTTGGTTCTCCTCTTCGCGCTCGTGGCGGGGAACCTGGGAGCGGCCGACACCAAGAAGATGGTGATGGCCATGGTCACCAACCAGTCGGGTCTGGGAGACCAGTCCTTCAACGACGCGGCATGGGAAGGCCTGGCGCAGGCCGTGGCGAAGTACGGCATCGAGAGGAAGGTTCTCGAGTCCAGGGAACAGGCGCAGTATGTTCCCAACCTGAGCACCCTCGCGGAGCAGAAGGCGTCGCTCATCATCGGCGTCGGATTCATGATCAAGGACGCCGTCGCCGAAGCCGCGAAGATGTTCCCCAAATCCAACTTCGTCCTCGTGGACGGAGCGACCAACCTGCCAAACGTCGCGGACATTTCCTTCAAGGAAAACGAGGGCGCCTTCCTGGTGGGAGTCATCGCGGCCAAGGTTTCCAAGACTGGCACGATCGGTTTCGTGGGCGGCGTCTCGACCCCCGTCACCAACAGGATGGAGTCCGGTTACAAGGCCGGCGCCCTGACGGTCAACCCCAACATCAAGGTCCTCACCTCCTACGCCGGAAGCTTCGCCGACCCCGCCAAGGGCGAGGAGATGGCGATTCCCCAGTACGACCAGGGCGCCGACGTGATCTTCCAGGTGGCCGGACAGACCGGGCTCGGAGTCATCAACGCGGCCAAGAAGAAGGGGAAGTTCGTGATCGGCATCGACAGGGACCAGAACTACCTCGCTCCCGCGAACGTCCTCACCTCGATGGTCAAGAGAGTGGACACCGCCGTTCTCAACGCCTGCGGCATGGTGGTCGCCGGCAACTTCAAGGGCGGCGCCTATTTCTACGGCCTCAAGGAAGGCGCCGTGGACTTCGCCACGACGGGCAACCTGATTCCGCCCGACGTGCTGGCGTTCACGAACATGGTAAAGGCCAAGGTGATGAGCGGCGAGATCAAGGCTCCCGCCACCTACGCCGAGCTTGCGGCATTCACGCCCCCCAAGCTTTGATCGTAGTCGTGGGGCCGGTTGTCCTGCCCACATGAAGAAAACGGGATAGATATGGCTGCAATCATACGAATGAACGATATAGTGAAGCGCTTCCCCGGCATTCTCGCCAACGACGGCGTGTCCCTCGAGGTGGAGGAAGGCGAGATCCACTGCCTCCTCGGGGAAAACGGGGCGGGGAAGTCGACTTTGATGAACATCCTGTATGGACTCTACAGTCACGACTCGGGAGAAATCTTCCTGAGAGGGAAGAGGGTCGAATATTCCGGCCCCGGTGACGCGATCAGGAACGGTATCGGCATGGTGCACCAGCATTTCATGCTTATACCGGTATTCACTGTCCTCGAGAATCTCATACTCGGAACCGAACCGGTCAAGGGACTCACCATCGACCTGGCCAGGTCGGAGCGGGAACTCTCCGAGATTTCCAAAAAGTACGGCATGGACCTGAACCTGAAGGCCTGCGTCAAGGACATCTCCGTCGGCATGCAGCAGAGGGTCGAGATCGTGAAGCTTCTGTACCGAGGCGCCGAGATAATGATCTTCGACGAGCCGACGGCCATCCTCACCCCCCAGGAGATCGAAGAGCTCTACAAGGTCATGCGCTCCCTGCGGGAGAAGGGAAAGACGATCATCTTCATAACCCACAAACTGAAAGAGGTCATGGAGATATCGGACAGGGTGACCGTCCTGAGGGACGGGCGGGTCATCCAGGTGGTGGAAACGAAGTCGACCAACACGAGGGAGCTGGCGCGCATGATGGTCGGCAGGGAGGTCCTGTTCACCACCGAGCGCCCTGAAATGAAACCGGGGGCCGAGATCCTCAGGATCGAGGACGTGCACGCGAAGGACAAGCGCGGGAACAAGGCCCTGAAGGGGCTTTCGCTCTCGGTAAGGCATGGGGAGATCGTGGGCATAGCCGGGGTGGATGGAAACGGGCAGACCGAACTGGTTGAAGTCCTCACGGGGCTTAGGAAAAGCGATTCGGGGACCATATCCCTGGACGGCAGGGACATGCGCCACAAGAGCAGCAAGGAATACCTGAAGGCGGGCACGGCCCACATCCCGGAGGACAGGCTCCTCAGGGGCCTGATTCTCGATTTCCCTCTCTACGAGAACATGGTGCTGGGATTCGAGGACGAAAAACCCTTCGCGAAGGGGATCTTCCTCGACTTCAAGAAAGTGAGGGAATGGGCGGCCAAGCTCGTCGCCGCCTTCGACGTGAGGACGCCCAACGTGGGAGTCCTGGCGGGAACACTTTCGGGGGGAAACCAGCAGAAGGCTGTCCTCGCCAGGGAATTCGCCAGGAACCCGAAAATCCTCGTCGCGTCCCAGCCCACGCGGGGTCTGGACGTGGGAGCCATCGAGTTCATCCACCAGCAGATCATGGACGCCAAAAAGCAGGGAAAGGGCGTGCTCCTCGTCTCCCTCGACCTGAGCGAGATCATGAACCTGAGCGACAGGATCCTCGTCATCTACGAGGGACGGATCATCGCCGAATTCCAGGCCGGAAAGGCGACCGAGGCCGAGATAGGATTCATGATGGCCGGAGGGGGGAAGGAGCGATGAAAAAAGGCCTGCTGTACGACATCTTCGT
>CAZRYP010000200.1:0-5116 GCA_964604295.1 uncultured Treponemataceae bacterium | reverse complement strand
ACCACATCCTCGGCCGCCTCCGCGGAATTGGTAATCCTGAAGGCTATCCTGAGCAGCATATCGACGTTCGATTCATAGATCGAGCGAAAATCGAAGTCGTTTTGTTGCTCACCAGAAGATAACAATGCTGATTCCTTATTGTTACGCGAACGAGATTTCTAGAGTTTCTTCCAGATCGTCCCGGTGGGACCGTCCTCCAGGGCTATTCCCATCCCCTTGAGCGCGACGCGTATCGCGTCGGCTGAAGCCCAATCCTTCGCCTTCTTGGCGGCCGCCCTCTCGCCCACGAGGCGTTCGATCTCCCCGACCAGGGCGGCGTCGAGAGAGGATTCCTGCCTGCGCGCGGAAGCGAGTCCGAGGCCCAGGACCGAGTCCATCTCGATGGCGGCCGACAGGGCATGGGCCGGCGGGATCTGGGGATCGCGCACGAGCTGCCAGAGTTCGGCCAAGGCTCTCGGCACCGAGAGATCGTCCGCCAGGCTTTCGTCGAAGCGGGCGAGCCTCTCGGCCGCCGCCGGCGCCAGTTCGGAGGGTTTCGGCAGAATGGCATCCCCGGCTTTTTCGCGGAGATCGACGATCTTCTCGGCCAGGGCTTTTCTGGAAGCCTTGGCCTGTTCCATGGATTCCCAGGAAAAGGTGAGCTGGCTCCTATAGTGGCCGCCCAGGCAGAAATAGCGGTAATCGAGAGGATCGAGACCTGAGTCGATGAGGCTCTGGAGGGTCATGAAACCGCCCTTGGATTTGGACATCTTGCCCTTGTCCATGATGAGGAATTCCGCATGCATCCAGTACTTCACCCAGGTCTTGCCCGTGGCGGCCTCGGATTGGGCGATTTCATTCGTATGATGGACGGGGACATGGTCGATCCCTCCGGCGTGAATGTCGAAGGATTCCCCGAGATACTTCATGCTCATCGCGGAGCATTCGATATGCCAGCCGGGATACCCCCTGCCCCAGGGACTGTCCCATACGAGAGCCTGGTTCTCGAACTTGGATTTCGTGAACCAGAGCACGAAGTCGTAAGGGTTCTTCTTGTTCTCGTCCACTTCGATCCGGGCTCCGGCCTTCAAATCTTCCATCCTGAGGTTGGCGAGTCCGCCGTACTTCGGGAATTTCCCGACGTCGAAATAGAGATTGCCGCCCGACATGTAGGTATAGCCCTTCGCTTCGATGCGCGCGATGAGGTCTATCATATCCCCCACATGCTCGGTAGCCTTGCAGACGACGGTCGGCCGCACGATGCCGAGGCGATCCGTGTCGGCGAAGAATGCGTCCGTGTAGAACTTGGCGATCTGGAGCACGCTCTCTCCCCTTTCCTTGGCGCTCCTCACCATCTTGTCCTCGCCCGTGTCGTCGTCGCCCGAGAGATGCCCCACATCGGTCACGTTCATCACATGATCCACCCGGTAGCCGAAGCGCCTCAGGGTACGGACCAGGATATCCTCGAACACATAGGTACGGAGATTCCCGATGTGCGCGTAATTGTACACGGTGGGGCCGCAGCCGTAGAATCCGACCTTCCCGGGGCTGAGGGGAGAGAATTCCTGCAGGGAACGACCCATCGTATTGAAGAGCTTGAGTACGGGCATCGGAATATCCTCCGGAAACAGGCTTGCATTTCGGCCGCGCTGTCATCGATAATGACGGCAGCAATGAAAAACCTATGGCAAATCGCCCAAAAAATCAATATAGAAGCGGAAAGAATAAAATATTCGGAGCCGATGGCCGCCCATACCACTTTCGGAATCGGGGGGCCGGCCGACATGTTCATAAGGGTAGGCTCGCCGTCCGAGCTTGGCCGGATCCTTGCCTTTCTCGAGACGGAGGGCATTCCCGGCTTCATCCTGGGCGGGGGTGCCAATATACTCGTCGGCGACAGGGGTATACGGGGAATCGTCCTCGACCTCTCGGGACTCTCCTGGGCGCGGAATTCGGGCGAGGGTCTCTGGGCGGGCGCCGGCATCAGCGTGGACAGGCTCTGCGAACATGCCCTGGCCTTCGAGCGCGATGGCCTCGAAAATTTCTACGGCATGCCGGGAAGCCTGGGCGGAGCCTTGTACATGAACGCTCGATGCTACGAGAAGGACTTTTCCGAGCTCGTCGAATCGATCTCCATCGCGTCGCCCGGAGGCCGGATCTCGACGGTGCGTCCACCGACCGGCCAGTGGGCATATAAAAAATCCCCCTTCCAGCCCGGCGGCGCCCTGGAAGGATCGATCATCGTGGGCGCGACCCTCGGCCTAGGTAGCGGCCGGGCGGAAGAGATCGCCGGCGTCATGCGGGCGAGGAAGTCCGACAGGACCGCGAAGGGACACTACAGGCTTCCCTCGGCCGGTTCGGTATTCAAGAACGACAGATCCTTCGGGAAACCTACCGGCCTCATCCTCGACAGCCTGGGCCTCAAGGGAACGAGGATCGGCGACGCCCTCGTCTCGACATGGCATGCCAATATCTTCGTCAACGCGGGAAAGGCGAAAGCAGAAGACATGAAGGCCCTCATCGAGACCGCGCAGGAAAGGGCATACTCGGTCTATGGCTTCAGGCTTGAACCGGAAGTGCTCCTCGTAGGCGAATTCTGAGCCGAAGCGCCCCGGTACCGGGGGATTGGCTCCTTGCGTTCGCCCGGCGGGCAATTTACACTGAATTCATATGAATTCGATGAATGAGCCCGCCGGCATCTTCGCCATGATCATGGCGATAGCCGTCATAGCCCCCTACCTGTCGGACTCCCTCGGAGTACCCGTCGTGGCTTCCATGACCCTGATCGGGGTCCTCCTCGGCCCACAGGTCCTGGGAATCCTGGAACCCACCGTACTCATCCAGTTCATCGGCTCGCTGGGAATGGTCTATGTGTTCTTTTCGGCGGGAACCGAGATCAACCTCGGGATTCTCAGGAAACGTCCCAGGCCCGTCCTGCTCTTCGGCATCCTCACCTTCTCCATACCCTTCCTCTGCGGCATCGCCTTCGGCCTCGTCCTCTTCGGCCAGGGCCTCCTCTCCTCCATACTTCTCGGGGCATTCTTCGCTTCCTCGGGTTCGCTCGTCATCCAGCCCTTCCTGCGGAGCGAACTCCTCAGCAGGGAATCGGCCGAAGTCGGCCGAGGCGGCGCCGGCCTCTCCAGGATCATGGTCGCCGCCGTCGTATTCCTTTCGGGCATCATCTTTCCCGAAGGGGGCGCTCTCGCGATCCTCAGGACAACGGCGGTCTGGGCTGCCTACTTCCTCGCCCTCCACCTCCTCCTTCCGCGGATCGCATCCTTTGTCATAAGGAAGACGCGGATTCAGGGCAGCCTCGATGCCGTATTTCTTCTCTTCCTCATCTACGCGAGCGCGACGCTGGGCCTCTTCGCCGGCGTTCCAGGCTACATAGGCGCATTCTACGCGGGATTGCTCATCGCACCGGTATTCTCCTCATCCAAATCCATTTCCTCGAGGATAGATCTTCTCGGCGATTCGCTGTTCCTGCCTTTCCTCCTCGTGTTCATCGGCGCTTCGGCCGATTTTTCCCAAATCCCCTCGCTTCCCCTCGCCGTGCTGCTTGTCGCCGGCTCGGCCATTCTCGGATTGGGCTCCAAATTCCTCGCCGCCTTCATAGCGGGGAAAGCCCTCGGCTACTCCCCGGCCGACAGAGGCCTCCTCTTCGGCTTCTCCTCTTCATTTGCCGCCTTTTCCCTGGCTGTGGCCTCGGTCGCCGGGAGCTCGGGCCTCTTCGACCAGCCTCTCGTGAGCGGCGCGATCATCCTCGTCATAGTGTCGAGCAGCGCCGCCGCGGTGGCCGCCCGCAGTTCCGGATCCTCGATTCTCCTCAAAAGGACTTTCGCGTCCGACCGTCCCTCCCGCGCAGGGGAACGCATCGTGGTGGCCCTCTCCAAGCCCGGGAGCGCCCACCACCTCATGGAACTGGGAATGGCGTTGCACGGTCATGATTCCCGGTCTCCCCTCATTCCCCTCGCCATAATATCCGATTCCGAAGCCGAGGGCGAATCCAGGCAGCATGCCGAAACCATGCTCGCCGCGGCCATCATGCAAGGCGTCTCGGCCCAGGTGTCCGTCATCCCCGTATCCAGGGTCGAAGTCAACATAGCCCAGGGCATCCTCGAAAGCGCCGAGGAACAGGAAGCCGACACCATCATCGTCGGGTGGAACAAGCCGCCGAGGCTGGCCAACGCCTTCTTCGGATCCGTGATAGACCAGATCGTGAACGGGGGCAGCCAGATGGTGCTCGTGGCCAGGACCGTGGCCCCCCTCACGGCCACGCATATCGTCGCTGTCGTACCCTCGCTCTGCGACCAGCATGCCGGCTTCGCCCGCGCCGTCCTGGCCATGAGCGCCCTTGCCAGAAAGAATCAGGCGAAACTGCAGATCCTCACCCTGAAGGGGCAAGGCACCAAACTGGCCCGCGCCTTCAAGGACGCCGGATACAACGGTCCCGTCCAGAATCTGGAAGTGGAATCGTGGAAGGAAATCGGCAGGACCATCAAGGAATTGCCCGTCATGCCGAGAACCTTCATACTCCTGAGCGCACGCCCTTCCGAACCCTCCTGGCATCCGGCCATCGAGCGCCTCCCCCACCGCATAGGCGAGGACTTCCCCGATTCGAACCTTGTCATGATATACATGTCCAGCCCGGCCATGGCCGAGACGAGGGAAGGAGAAGCCGAGCGGAACCGGATGAAGAGCATCCCCGCAACCGGGAAGGCCGAGACTCGGGTCGAATCCGGCCCTTCGATGCGCATTCTGGAGAACGCGGTGTCGAGAGGCACTATCCGCGTGGACATGAAGCATACGGCGATCGCGGACGGCATCTTCGAACTCGTCTCGTCGGCCTTCCCCTTCGACAGGAAACAGTCCAGCAGACTGGGCGCGAGACTGACGGAGATAGTCCAGCGCCAGCCCATAGAAATAGAGCCCGGCGTCGTCCTCATCCACGATCGCCTGGACGGGATAGACAACCCCATCGTCTGTCTGGGTTCGCATCGGCAGGGCTTCAGGGTTTCCCTGCTGGAAAAGCCCGTCAGGATCCTCATCGTGATATTCGTGCCTGAACAGGAGAGCCCCGAGGATCATCTCGCCTTCCTGGGAGAAATCGCGCGGCTTTTCAAGGAAAAGGACCTGG
>CAZRYP010000199.1:3957-5118 GCA_964604295.1 uncultured Treponemataceae bacterium | reverse complement strand
CAGTTGATGGAGAAAGGTGGTTTTCCCGCTGCGGCGCATACCCACGATCGTGGAGATCTTGTCAGGGAAAGAGTCGGGACCAAGAAGTTGGCGAAGTGTCGCCGGAGGAGGCGGGACTGCTATGCCATCGGCAAGCTTTTCCTCAAGAACGCGCGCGATCGATTCCCGCGAAGGGGGCATATGTAGCTATTCTCCTTTATATAAGTAGAGTTTACTCCATATTTCATTTTATTGGAAGGATTATTTTTCTATGTGGAGAGTGCCGCCCCTGAATCGGTGATCATACTCAATCCGAGTGCTTGCCTCAAAGCGACAGGAAGGCGGCCATGCCTTTCGCCGCGAGGGCGCCTGTCGAGAAGGCGGCCTGGAGGTTGTAGCCGCCCGAGTCTCCGTCGATGTCGAGGACTTCGCCGGCGAAGAAGATGCCGGGGGCGAGGCGGGACTCGAGGGTTCTGGGGTTCACTTCGGGGAGGGCCACGCCCCCGGCCGTGGCCATGGCCGTGTCGAGAGAACCGAGGCGGGCGACTTCGAGGGGGAAGGCGCAGGCGAGGACGCAAAGCGCCTCGCGCCTTGCCCGGGGAAGGGAGGCGGCAGTCTCTTCGGGGGCTATGCCTGCGAGGTCGCAGAAGCGTTCGGCCATGTTTTTTGTGAGGCCGGTTTCGGCGAGGATGGTGCGGACGAGGCGGCGGGGATTGGCCTTGAGATCGGCGTCGAGTCGGGCGCGGAAGGCGTCGGGGCCGGCTTTCGAGAAGCGGATTTCGAGGATGTCTCCCGCCTCGATGGAGCGCGATGCGTCCAGGATGAGGGGGCCCGAGAGGCCTTCGTGGGTGATGAGAAGGTCGCCTTCCCTGGCGAGGGAGCGCTGGCCGCCGGGGCCTCCGCGGCGAAGGGTGAGGCCGGCGTCGCGGAAAGAAAGCCCCGCGAGCGCGCCCAAGGGAAAGTCCTTGATGAAGACAGGGGAGAGGGCGGGCCTGGGCGGGATGATGTGGTGGCCCAGGGAGGCCGCAAGGGTGTAGCCGTCGCCAGAGCTGCCGGTCCTGGGGTAGGAGGCGCCCCCGGCGGCGATGAGGACGGCGGGGGCGTGATATTCGGTTGACGCGGGCAGGCCGCCCTGCCCCGCCGGGTCGGTTCCGGGGTTTTCGGCATGAAGGAGGAAGCCGC
>CAZRYP010000199.1:0-3947 GCA_964604295.1 uncultured Treponemataceae bacterium | reverse complement strand
CGCCCGCGACACCGGGGGCACGCTCGATGCCGTGCGCGTTCTCTGCACCGGGGGCGCGCTCGATGCCGAGGACCCGCCTCTGCGTCTCGATCCTTATGCCGAGGCGGGAAGCTTCGTCCTGGAGGACTTTGAGGACCGAGGCGGCACGGCGGTCAGCCGGGAAGATCTTGCCCTCGTCCTCGGTTTCGAAGTCGAGGCCCCGGGCGCGGAACCAGGAGAGGAGTTCCTCGTTGGTGAATCCGAAGAGGGCGGGCTTGAGGAAGCGGCCCGCCGATTCGGGCTTGGGACCGCCGCCGTAACGGTCGAGGAAATCGGCGATCGCACCTGAGTGTGTTATGTTGCACTGGCCGGAACCGGAGAGGAGGAGCTTGCGGGCGGGTTTTTCGCGGCGCTCGAGGACCAGGATGGCGGATCCAGCCACCGCCAGGCCGTCATCGGCCGGGCCGTAGTCGGCCGAGCCGTCATCGGCTGGGCTTCCCGCGCCCAGGGCTTCGGCCAGGCCTATGGCAGCGAAGAGGCCCGCGGGTCCGGCGCCCACGATGATCGCCCGATAGTCGGAAGCTGTGTTCATCGGTCCCATCATAGCGCCCGCGGCCGTCATGCGCCATTGACTTGGAGGGCGGCCTGTCGGAATATCTCCCTGCGAAGTCTTGGCTTCCGCTTTCCCATGCTCACAGGAGGACTCAAGGTGAAACGATACGCATGCGCGGTTCTCGCGCTCACCCTTCTCCCCGCGTTCGTCTTCGGGATGCCCACGCCGACGAAGGTCGGCGCGCTGGCCGGGAACGATGCCCGCTCCATGGGCATGGGAGGCAGTTCCCTCGTTTTCAGCTCCGGCTACGACTCTTTCTTCGGGAATCCCGCGGGCTTCGCGGACAAGGGCACGCTGACCCTGGGCGATGTTTCCGTCTGGGGCAACGCGCCTTTGGCGGAGGAAACCCTGGACTCGATGTTCGCCATCCAGGAAAAGTACGCGAATGAAACCCGCCGGGACGAGATGATGGACGGGATGCTGGAGGACAACGGCAGGCTGGGGGTGGGCGCTTCCATCGGGCTCGGCTGGGCGGGCGGCGGTTTCGGGCTCGGCCTGACCATGATTTCGGATCTCGCGCTCTCAGGGAGCAGCTACGCCGAATCGCGCCTGGTCCTGCGCAACCAGCTGAACGCGACGGTCGGCTTCGGCATTCCGATCCGGCTCGGCTTCGTCACGATCAGGGCCGGCGCCGATCTGCGCGGCTTCTACCGCCTCGACAGCCCCGCTTCATCAGGCTGGGACGCCTACTCCCTCGTCAACGCAGCCATGGGTTATTCGGACAACTTGGACAGCCTTATCGATGCGAGACGCTTGATGGGCGGCTTCGGCTGGGCTTTCGACGCGGGGATAAGCCTGCGCGCCGGGCCTTTCATGGCCGGCTTCATGGGGCGGGATCTCTTCGCGAGGCTGAATATGGATATCGCCGACATTGGGGACATGAGGGCCGGCGGCGGCCTGCCGACCGAGCCCCGATACGGGTTCTCGATCGATCCCACCTACACGGCGGGCGTCGGGCTCCGTTTCATGGAGAAGGGGCTTTTCTCTCCCTCGCTCTACGCCCAAGCCAGCGATCTCGGCGGGCTGATGTCGACCTTCAAAAGCGAGGCCGATATGGACAGTCTGCTCGGATTCCTGCGGGCGGGCGCCGAGCTCAGGCTCCTTAGGATTTTCCTCTTCCGCGGAGGGTTGGACGGCGGCCTCCTCTCCTTCGGCGCCGGCATCGACCTCGCCCTCATCCGCGTGGACGCGGCTGTCTACACCGTTCCCTTCGAGGGGCTCGCAGGCGGCAGTTCGGGCCTGGCGGTCAGGGCGGCGGTAAAGCTGTAGCCGCCTGCCACCAGGGGATGGCGGTGATGTTCTCATCGAGCGCGAGCCTGTGAGGACAACGAGAGATGATGATTCCCCGCGTGCAGCGGGGAGAGTGTTCACGGATGAAGGGACGCAGGTGGCGAGCATCGTGAAGGGTTGGGGATTCAGTCCACTTCACCTCGATAGGTAGTATTTCATCGCGATTTTCCACGATGAAATCGATTTCGGCTCCGTCGGTCGTCCGGTAGTAGGAGAGTGTTCCGGTTCCCCCATAGGAGAGCCCGCGCCACAGTTGACAGCCTACCCAGTGTTCGAAAAGCCGTCCGGGATCGGCATTCACGGTATCGATGGTAAGTGGCAGGCCAGCGCAGGCATTGCGGACACCGTTGTCGAAGAAAAAGAATCTGGGGCTGGACAGCGCGCTCTTACGCACGCTGCCTGAAAAAGCGCTCAGGGTAAAGCCGATGAACATATCTTCCAGGAGCTGGTAGTATTTTTTAACCTGCGCGGCCTTGACCCCGGATTCCCGGGATAATGCCGAGAGATTCAGGATGCCCCCCGACTCACTGGAAGCAACCCTCAGAAATCGCAGAAACTGACTCCACTCCTTTATGATGGCTTCACGCCTGACTTCTTCTTCCAAGTGGCTGGTGGCATAGGTCTTCAGGAGATCGGATTTGATGGTTTCGTCGTCTACCAGGGCAATACCGGGCAAATCTCCGAACACCATACGCGATTCAAGGCTTCTCCAGGGGAAATATTCAATTTCAGTCTTTCCTTGACTGAATTGCGGAGCATATTCGGCTTCGATGAGCGGGTGCAGAATATGACGGATGCTTCTTCCGGGCAGAAGGTTGGCTCCTGTCTCCCTCAGCCGCCGGGCTGAAGAGCCGCAGAGGATGAAGCGGTAGCGTTCCTTGTCCTTGTCGTACAGATATTGGACGGCATCGAAGATGGCGGGGACAGTCTGAGCCTCGTCGACGAACACATAGCTCCCTCCCGGTCTGGCTTCGAGACCTCTGCACAGGTCGGTGAACAATCCCGGGGTTGCGGCGAACCGGGCACGCTCCACAGGGTCGGCCAGGTTTATGATCGTGGCATCATGCGGAAGCAGGCTCTGGATGAGGGTGGATTTTCCGGTCTGTCGCGCACCGAACAGGATGTGGACATAGGGCAGGGTTATCTTTCGTGCAAGGGTAGCGGCATAGCTGCGAAATCGTACTATCATGTGGTAATTATAATAAATCTGCCATATATTTCAAGATATTTCAGTATTTATGGCAGATCTTTATGCAGATATGGAAAACTTGAAGGCAAACCCAATGGCTGGTACGTGCAGAAAAGTCAAACTATAAGGCCTGATTCCGCCTGCTGTCCTGATACGGTAGCGATAAGAGATGACAGCGGGCAGAAAATGATTCGCATGCCTCCGATCTCTCGTATCATAGGACGTTGCGAGTCGGCGGCAACGACGATATTGATCGGACCGGGATGCAAGACCCGAAAAGCTTTCAGCCCGCCAGGTTCAAAGGCATCGCCGCTCCACTTGACTTCGATGGCCACAGGGGCGCGTCCCCGCGGTGCCAGGACGAAGTCCACTTCATGCCCCTGCTTGTCGCGCCACGATAATACCTCCTGCTCCTGCAAGCCGGCATTGAGTTCGTTGAGGACAAGATGCTCCCAAAAAATACCCTTGTCTTTGGAGAGGATTTCGTGCATGCCTTGAGCCCAGGCGATAAATCCGGTGTCGAATCCGAAAACCAATGGCGTGGCGACTATCTCCCTGGCCGAGCCGCCATGGTAGGGACGAACAACGTGTACCAGCTGGGTAGCCTCGAGGATGGCAAGGTAATTCATTATTGTCGGCCGGCTCACTCCGCACGAGGTGGCAAAGGATGCAGCGTTGAATCTTCCGCCGCTCTGCGCAAGGAGAAGTTCGGCGAACTTGAGAAAGGAAGAGCGACGCTCCAGACGGAACAGTTCGAGAATGTCCCGCGCCCAGAAGGCTTCCATCCACTCGGAATAGTCCTTGTCATCGCGCAGCCCGGAAAGAAAATATCCAGGAAGGCCTCCCGAGAGAAATCGTTTCGCCCTGTCGCCGTAT
>CAZRYP010000198.1:0-5133 GCA_964604295.1 uncultured Treponemataceae bacterium | reverse complement strand
CGATCGCGCTTGGCTCCTGCACGGCGCAGAGAGCGGGCGGCCGCCCGGCCGGCGCAGACGCGGCTAGCCCATCCTTCGCCGCCGCCGCTTCCCCCGACGCGGCTCCGGCCCTGGCTGAAGCCGCCGACATTTCATCCGGAGGAAAACTCATGATCTACACCGAAGAAGAGGCGGCCGCCGTCTGCTACATCCAGCCCACGGAGGAACTCAGGCAGAAGCTGAGCCCCGAGGAATACGCCGTCCTCGTGGAAGCCTCGACCGAGCCCCCCTTCGCCAACGCCTTCTGGGACAATCACCGCGCGGGAATCTATGTGGACAGGATAGACGGAAGCCCCCTCTTCTCCTCCACGACGAAATTCGAATCCGGCACGGGCTGGCCTTCCTTCTGGAATCCCATCGACGCGTCGAATATCGTCCTCGTCGAGGATCGCTCCTACGGGATGTACCGCATCGAGGTGAGGGCGAAAAAGTCGGGCGGCCACCTGGGCCACCTCTTCGATGACGGGCCCAAGCCCAGCGGCCTCCGCTACTGCATCAACTCGGCTTCCCTCGATTTCATACCGGCGGAGGAGATGGCCGCCCGGGGATACGCCGAATATCTCGGCCTCGTGACCAAGTAAGCCGGACTTCCGGCGCCGCACATACGGAGAGGTACGCGCGGGGCGCGGACAGCGGTCCGCGCCCCTTCCCCGTTGAATTCCCTGGCGGTTCCGCGTTACACTACCCCATCGGAGAACCATCGATGGAACGCAAAAGAATACTTACCGGGGACCGCCCCACCGGAAAACTGCATCTCGGCCACTACGTCGGCTCCCTCGCCAATCGGGTCCGTCTCCAGGACGAATACGAATGCTTTTTCATCATCGCCGACCTCCACACCCTCACGACCAAACCCGAGAAGGAGAACATCGAACTCCTGGCGGGCAACGTCCGCTCGGCCGTCCTGGACTACCTCGCCTGCGGCATCGATCCGATGAAATCCGTGATATATCTCCAGTCGGCCGTTCCCGAAGTGGCCGAACTCTCCCTCTTCTTCGAGAACCTGATAACCGTTCCCCGCCTGTCCCGCGTTCCCAGCCTCAAGGAAATGGCCCAGAGCGCCCATATCGAGGAGATGCCCTTCGGCCTTCTGGGCTATCCCGTCCTCCAGGCCGCCGACATCCTTCTCCCCATGGCCCATCTCGTCCCCGTGGGCAAGGACAACGTCGCCCATGTGGAAGTGACCAGGGAGATAGCGCGCCGCTTCAATTACCTCTACGGCGAGACCTTCCCCATCCCCGAGCCCCTTGTGTCCGATTACGGCTCCCTCGTCGGCACGGACGGCAACGCGAAAATGTCCAAGAGCCTCAACAACGCCATATACCTGTCGGACGACGAAAAGACCGTCACCAAGCGGGTCATGTCCATGTATACGGATCCGAAACGCGTTTCAGCCGATATCCCCGGCACGGTCGAGGGAAACCCCGTCTTCCAGTATCACGACGCCTTCAACCCGGACAAGGCCGAGGTCGAGGACCTGAAGGCGCGCTACAGGGCCGGGAAAGTCGGCGACGTCGAGGTGAAGGAAAAGCTCGCCAGGGCGCTGAACGGATTCCTGGATCCCCTGAGGGAGCGCCGGGCGCTTTACGAGTCGCAGTCGGGTCTTGCCGATGAGGTGGTATTCGACGGCACGATAAAAATGCGCGAGGAAGCCAGGAAGACCCTCGGCGTCGCCAAGAAAGCCATGGGCCTTTCCTCGGTATGGAACAGGATTTCCCGCAAGGCCGAGGATGTGAAGAAGAAGACTAAAGGGGGCTGAACCCCGTTTCAGAGCTGCTTGTCGAAGAACTCGGGTTTGGGACTCCAGACCCGGCATTTATTGCGTCCGGCTTCCTTGGCCTCGTAGAGGGCAAGATCGGCCCTCCGTATGAATTCATGCATGAGGTCCTGAGGCCCGGGCACGCCGGAGAAAACGCCGATGCTCACCGTGGGGCAGGTATGGACCCCATCCACTTCCACGCAGGGGATCTTGGTCCTCAGACGTTCGGCGACCACCAGAGCTTCGCGGGTCGGCGTGTCCGGCAGAAGGATGACGAATTCCTCCCCCCCGTAACGCACGAGATAGTCCTTGTTCCTCAGGCTTTCCTGGACGCAGGCGGCGAGGGCTATGAGCACCTGGTCGCCGTAGGCGTGGCCGAAGCTGTCGTTCACCGTCTTGAAGTGGTCGATGTCCAGCATCAGGACGCCGAGCGGTTCCCCTTCCTTGCCCGCCCTGCCGAAGATCTCCTGCCCCTGGGTTTCGAGCCCGTAGCGGTTGGCGACGCTGGTCAGATTGTCAGTCCTCGCCTCTTCCTTGACGATGGTGTGCTGTCTCGCGTGCTCGATGGCCATGGCTATGTGTTCCGCCACGTTGGACGCTATCCTCGCGTGCTGGTTGGTGTAGAAATCGGGCTGGCCCGAGTCGAGGGCGAATAGCCCTATGGCCCTGCCCTCGTAGACGAGGGGGATGCCCAGCCACGATTTGACGACAATGGAGTCCTGAACCTGGACGAAACCGTCGAAGTCGTGTTCCACATCGTTGCAGATAATCGGTCTCCGCGACGCGATGGCTCTCGCCGATGGATTGTCGAGCCCGGAGATCGAAAACTTGAGGTCGTGGATGAGGGGTTCCGGATATCCGAAGCTGCCGATGACGTAGAGGTATCCGCCCTCCAGGGATTGGACCGTCGCCCTGTCGAAGGGGATGATCCTGTGGAGGTGGGCGATGATCCTTGTGATCGTTTCATTGAAGTCCAGGCTTTTGTTGATCGACGCGAGCAGGTCTTTGAGCGATTCGATCTCCACGAGGCGTTCCCTGATTTCCTCCTGGGCGTTGACGAGGACCGTGAGATTCTCGTCATGGACGAGACTGATCGACGGATGCCCGGTATTGTCCCTCGCCAGCACGTTGTAGACCATCCTGAGCCACACGACTTCGCCGCCGTCGACTATATAGCGGAACTGGGCATCTATCCTGTCGGACTCGCCCCCCATGATCTTGTTGAAAAGAGCCTCGATATTCTGGCGGTCCCCCGGATGGATCTTCTCGGAAGGAAATCGATCGAGCATGCCGGCTTCGGTCAGGCCGAGATCCTTCCATACGCCGCTCAGAAGAACGTTTTTATGGGTGAAGTCGATGAGGGTGAAACCGTTCTCCGAAAGCACCTTGCTCAATTCCGGATTGGAGAACATGGATCTCAGATCAGGCAATAGCATATCGGGCATGAAAATAGTATACCTTGTGCATGCCCATGACACAAGCGAGCGCTTTTCCATCCCGCCGGGAAAGCGCCTCAAAACGGCTGAATGAAGTCATATCGAAATACTATCCAACCCTTGAACGCATGGCGGCGGGAGAGGGGTCGGGTCATTCACCGCCCCTCCCGTCGACGCCGGCCCGATTCGGGACCGCGCTCCAGGGTCTGCAGCGGGGACTCACCGGGGAACGTCTCCTCGCGGGGGCCTCGTATTTTTCCAGCCCCGAGTACCGCGGAGCCTATCTCCTCTACTACTGGCCGGTTTCATTCGTGCAGGTTTCCCTCGCCCTCGAGGAAATCCGGCTGAGAGGAGCCATGCCCAGGCTGCGCTCCGTGCTCGACCTGGGCGCGGGTCCGGGTCCGGCCTCATTCGCCGCCCTGGAGCTGGGGGCGGAACGGATCACCCTCATGGATACTTCCGAGGAGGCGCTGAAGGCGGCGCGCCGGCTGATGGAGAGCCTTCCGGGAGCCGAGGCCGAGTTATCGGCCATCCGCAGGGACTTCGAGGAGGATGACAGCGTCGAGGGCGGCCCCTATGACCTCATCGTGGCCTGCCACAGCGTCAACGAACTGTGGAAGGGACGGGCGGACGCGATGGGGCGACGTCGCGCTCTCCTCGAAAACGCCATAGCCCGGCTCTCCGAAGGCGGCATTCTCCTCGTGATCGAACCCTCGGCCCTGGTCACCTGCAGGCCGGCCCTCGCCCTGCGGGATCTCCTCCTCGAGAACGCCGGACGCCGCGGACTGAGCTGCGTCGCGCCCTGTCCCGGCTCCTTTCCCTGCCCCATCGCGGCCGCGGACGAAGGTCGAAGCTGCCATTCCACATGGCCCTGGCAGCCATCGGGACCGGTGGCCGCCCTGGCGAAGGCGGCGGGACTGGACCGCGATTCGGCCAAGGCGACATGGTTCGCCCTCAGGAAGGGGCCGGTCGCGCCGGGGAAACCCGATCCGTCGCCTCCTGTCCCTGCTACGCTCGCTGGCAGGATCATCTCCGAGCCCATGCTCAACAAAGCGGGACGGGTACGTTATATTGTCTGCACGGCATCGGGTCTCGCCACGCTGTCGGCCAAGGCGGCCGATCCCCTGGCCCGGTCTTCAGGCTTTCTCTCCCTCGGGCGAGGCGATCTCATCGAAGCCCGAGGCCTGGAAAAGCGATCCGAGGGGAACGGCTTCGGGCTGATGCCCGGAACGACGGTCGGGCTGAGCCTGAAGGCCCCGGAGGCCTGACATGGAAAGAACGCGATGAATCGATTGCCGCTGATGGTATCCATACTCGGATGGTCGGGCACAGGCAAGACCACCTTCGTGGAAGCCTGCATCGCCGAATGCGCCGGGCGGGGCATCGCCGCCGCCGCGGTCAAGAAATCCAGGCATGAGGCCGGGCTTCCCCCCGGCACCAAGGATTCGGCCCGGTTCAGGGCTGCCGGAGCCTCGACATCGATCTACCTGAGCGAAAAAGAAATGGTGATACTCGCCGCCCCGCCCTCGCCGCCTGACGCGAAGGGAATCGCCGCCCTCTGCCCTGGCGCTTCCATCATCTTCTGCGAAGGGCTGGAGCTGCCCGGTTGCCCCCTCGTCCTCGTGGCGGGCGCCGGCATGGAAGAGAGCGCCCTCAAGCGTCCCCTGTCATCGATCGATATCCTCATCGCGCGGGAGCCGGCCATGCTGAAGCTTGCCCTATCCAGGCGAATCAAGGCCTTCCAGCCCGGAGAAACGGGGCTTTTCATAGATCATCTCATCTCCATGGAGGAACAGGATGCCTGACGAAGGAAAAGAGAGCCATATCTATTGCGACGGAAAGGAATTGCCTCTCGTGCCATTCGTTTCCTCGCTGTTTTACGACACGATCGCGGCCATG
>CAZRYP010000197.1:561-5176 GCA_964604295.1 uncultured Treponemataceae bacterium | reverse complement strand
CGGCGATCGACGTCGGAGCCGACGATGTCGTCAGCGAAGAGGGCACCATTATCGTCTATACCGACCCCGCCAGCTTCGAATCCGTGCTCAACGCCATGAACGCCAGGAATTTCGAGACCCTCGGCGCGGAAATCTCCATGATACCCGACATCTACCTGGCCCTCGACAGCGACACGGCCGGCAAGGTGCAGAAAATCATCGACAGGCTCGAAGAGAACGAAGACGTGCAGAACGTCTACCACAACATGGAACTTCCCGAAAGCGAAGAGTGAGGATGATCCCGGCCGGGAACTCGATGTCGACGCCCCACCGCGGGCGCACCATCATCGGCATCGATCCCGGCCTCGCCTCCGTCGGCTACGGTCTCGTGACCTTGAGCCTGGGCGGGCAGCTCAGGCATCTCGCGCACGGCTGCATCACCACCCCCTCGTCCAGCCCCTCCGAAGAAAGACTCAAGGCGATTTTCGACGAGATAAACTCCATCATTTCCCTTTACAGACCCGATGCCGGCGGCATCGAAGACCTCTTTTTCTTCAGGAATGTCAGCTCGGCCCTCCCTGTCGCCGAGGCCAGGGGGGTAATCAAGCTCGCGTTCAGGCTGGCCGAGGTCCCCCTGGCCGAGTTCTCGCCGAACGCCATCAAGAAGGCGGTGACGGGGACGGCCAGGGCAGACAAGTTCCAGGTCCAGGAGATGGTCAGGATTCTGCTGGGGCTGCCGAAGATTCCTTCGCCCGACCACGCGGCCGATGCCCTGGCCGCCGCGATCTGCAGGACGAACTCGGAAGGTCCCGCGGGGATATCGTCGATCTGAGGCCTTTTCCCCCGCCTTTCCATCTGGCGCATACATGGCTGATCCTGCTATACTTTCCTCAATGTTCAACAGAATACTGGGTACACTCTCCGGCCGATCGGGCGATTCCATCCTCATACTCACCGGCGGCATCGAATGGGACATAGCCGTGCCCGTACGCGCCATGGGTCTCTTCGGCACTCCGGGCGGGCAGACCGAAGTCTTCGTCTGGCTTCACCACTACGAGGACGGCATGAAGCTCTTCGGCTTCCCCTCCGAGAATGAACGGTCGATTTTCCTCGATCTCATGAAAGTGGAGGGCATAGGCCCGAAGCAGGCGCTCAAGATCCTTTCGGGCATCTCTCCCGCCGATCTGGCCGTAGCCCTCGACGCGGGCAACCTGGCGGCCCTGCAGAAAATCTCGGGTGTGGGGCCCAAGCTCGCCCAGAAAATGGTGCTGGCCCTCAAGGGGCGGCTCGTCGAACTCGACGCGCGCGCGGATTCGACGCCCCCTTCCGCGCCCTGGGGCGATCTCGTCACCGCCCTCGCCGATATGGGCTTCGACAGGAAGGCGGCCGAAGCTTCCGTGCGCAGCCAGGCCGGAACCCTTCCCGCCGGGGCCGAAGGCTCGCCCGAGGGCGAGCGCGAGCTGTTCAGGCGCGCCCTTCTCGACCTTTCGGCGGGCGGCTCCAAATGAGGGAAGTTTCGGCCGCGCGCGCTGAGGAAATCAAGAAGGCAGGCCCCATGGATCCCTATTTCGACCCCGCGGAGGACGAGCGCGAGGCCTCCCTCCGCCCCCATGTCCTCTCCGAATTCCAGGGACAGGCCCGCATCAAGGAAAATCTCTCGATCTTCATCCGGGCGGCCAGGGAGCGGGGCGAACCCCTCGACCACCTCTTCCTCATGGGTCCCCCCGGCCTCGGGAAGACGACTCTCGCCCTTGTCGTCGCCTCCGAGATGGGTTCCGATTTCAAGCCCACGAGCGCTCCAGCCCTGGAGAAGCCCAAGGATCTCGCAGGAATCCTGACCACGCTCAGGCCGGGTTCGGTCTTCTTCATCGACGAAATCCACAGGCTCAAGCCCGCCATCGAGGAGATGCTCTATATCGCCATGGAAGACTTCGAGCTGGACTGGATCATAGGTCAGGGGCCTTCGGCGAGGACCGTGCGCGTCCCCGTTCCGCCCTTCACCCTGATCGGGGCGACGACGAAGGCAGGCATGGTGTCGGCTCCGCTCTCCAGCCGCTTCGGCATTTCCCTACGCTTCGACTACTACAGCGCCGAGGAGCTGGAGCTCGTCATAGGACGCTCGGCCTCGATCCTGGAGATCAGGATAGGCGGGAAGGCCATGAAGCTCCTCGCCTCGACGAGCCGGGGCACCCCGCGCATCGCCAACAGGCTCCTGCGGCGCATGAGGGATTTCGCCCAGGTGGCGGGCAAGGAGGAGATAGACGAGGATGTCGTGCGGGAGGGCCTGGGGCGCCTGGAAGTGGACGGCCTCGGACTCGAGCGGCTCGACAGGGACATTCTCAAGGCCATCATCACCAAGTACGCGGGAGGGCCCGTCGGCGCGGAAACGCTGGCCATCACGGTCGGGGAAGCCGTGGACAGCCTCGAGGATTATTACGAGCCTTTCCTCATCCAGGCCGGCCTCATCGCGAGGACGCCGCGGGGCAGAATCGCCACACCCTTCGCCTACAGGCATCTCGGCATGGAGTACAGCAGTGAGAACGGACGACTTCAATTTTGAGCTTCCCGACGAGTCGATAGCCCAGTATCCGGCCGAAAGGAGGGGGGAGTCGCGCCTCCTCGTGCTCGACAGGCAGGGCGCTTCCAGAACCCATTCCCAGGTTTCCCGGCTGGCTTCCTTCCTCGAGCCGGGGACTGTCATGGTTTTCAACGATTCAAAGGTCAGGAAGGCCAGGCTCTACGGCACCGCCCTCGATACGGGGGCCAGGGTGGAATTCCTCCTCCTCGCGCCCCGCGACGCCGGTCAGGGAGAGGGCTCCGCATCCACTTCCTGGATCTGCATGGCGAGCAAGTCCAGGAAACAGAAAATCGGCCGGAGCTACCTCTTTCCGGCGGGAATCAGGGGAATCGTCGTGGGGGAGCGGGACGATGAAAAAATCCTGGAATTCGACAGGCCTGTCGGTGACGAGTACCTGGACTTGAACGGTCACATCCCCCTGCCTCCCTACATAAGGAGGGAGGACGAAGCCTCGGATTCCGAGCGGTACCAGACCGTCTACGCCAAGACGACTGGATCGGCTGCATGCCCCACCGCCGGCCTCCACTTCACGGCCCCGATCCTGGAGTCGATAGCCTCGGCCGGCATCGACATCGAATGGGTGACTCTCCATGTCGGCCTCGGGACATTCCTCCCCGTACGCGTCGAGTCTATCGAGGAACACAGGATGCACGAGGAATGGTATTCCGTGTCCGGGAAAACGGCGGCTGCCGTCAACTCCGCCAAGGCCGATGGACGGAAGATCCTCGCCGTCGGGACGACGAGCCTGAGAACTCTGGAATCGGCATGGGGCTCATCGGGGCTGAAAGCCGGAGGCTCCCGCACGAGCATTTTCATTTACCCCGGATACAGGTTCAATGTCGTGGATCAGCTGTTCACGAATTTCCATACGCCGAAGTCCACGCTGCTTATGCTCGTATCCGCCTTCGCGGGGAGGGAAATGGTCCTCGACACCTATGCCGAGGCTATCCGCGAGGGATACAAGTTCTTCAGCTACGGCGACGCCATGCTCATCCGCTAGTCATTTCCCCAATGTTCTTCCCAGGTGTCCCTCCACCGCCGCAAGTATCTGAGAGGTCACGGCTTCGACGGGCCGCTCGGCATCGATGAGGGCTATGTTCCAGCCCCTTTCCCTGGCTCTTGCCACGACTTCATCATAAGCCCGGCTCACGAGCTCCTGCATGTGCAGTATTTCATAAATCTCCAGCTGGCTTCGGGACTTTACCCTGGACATCGCTGTCTCAGGGGCTATTTTGAAGAAGAGCGTGAGCCCCGGAGCGGGAAATCCCGAATTGAGGAGGAGGGGGAGATCCTCTCCGCAGGTGATGCCCTGATAGGCGAGGCTGGAGAGGGCGTAGCGGTCGCAGAGGACGACCTTGCCGCACGCGATCGCTTCGAGCATTCCGTCCTTGCCGTGAAGGTGCTGATGGCGGTCGGCCGCGAAAAGGTAGGCGACCGTTCCCGGGTCGGCTTCCAGGTCGCCCTTGAGGATCTGCCGTATGAGGGCTCCTTCGGGGCGGGAAGTGGGTTCGGCCGTCGCCATATGGGGAAGGTCGTTCCGCTCCATCGCCGCGGCGAGTCTGCGAAGCTGGGTCGTGGTGCCGGAACCGTCGATGCCTTCGAATACGATAAAGTTTTTTAAGGCCAAATCAGTGTCATCGTGCTGCATGATGTGTTAGTATAGAGGACACTATTCATATTTTCTACGCAGGAATTGGAAGGATGGTACGAAAAAGCGCAAAACTGGCCTTGGCCGTGCTTGTCGCGGTCTCGGTCGCTTCTCTCCTCGCGGCTTTCGCCGTGCCGCAGGTCAGGAGGATCGCCCATCAGCGCATAGAGTCGGCCATCGATTCGCTCCAGGACAGGGTGTATGCCATGAGCGGCCTGAGGCTGGGCTACGGATACGCCATCTTCTCCCTCCCCAGCCGCGTCGCCATCCATGAGATAGAACTGTTCAGGGAGACTGTCGAGGATTCGGCCACGCTGCGAAGCAAGGTCCTGTCCATCGGCGACATGGATCTTCGCCTGAATCTGTGGGCGGCGATTTTCGGACGCCCGGCCGACATCGTCAGCCAGGTG
>CAZRYP010000197.1:274-551 GCA_964604295.1 uncultured Treponemataceae bacterium | reverse complement strand
CCCGCCGATCTCGCCATCTACGAAGCCCTTTCCGGGTTTTTCGCAAGCCAGCCGCCCGGGGGGGGGCTGCCCCATCTCTCCGTCGATATCGAAGGCATTTCGCTGGCTCTGCGCAACGGATCCCAGGGCAGCTACTCCTCATCCATCTCCTCGCTCCAGCTGTCCACAATCTCCGGCTCGGTCGAGATCATAGCTCCCTCCCTCCTGCTTTTCGCTTCCATCCCTTCAACCGAATCGGAAGAGATTTTCCTCCAGGCCATCATGGCCAAGGTTTCCA
>CAZRYP010000197.1:0-264 GCA_964604295.1 uncultured Treponemataceae bacterium | reverse complement strand
CCGATCTTTCATCCTTCGCTGCGACCCTCGGCCTCTCGGGCCGCAGGGGCAGTTACAGGGTTGCGGAGCAGGGAGTGGAGGTGAGGAAGCGCGGTGACGAGGTGGAAGTGCGTGTGGAGGGAGGCAAGGGGCTCACCGCGGTGGCGAGGTACGGGCTTGGGACGAAGGAGCTGTCTGGGGAGGTGGGGCTGGAGAGCTATCGACCCGAGGGGGATGTGGAAGGGCCTGGCGGGGTGGTGAAAGAGCTTATGGGGCTGTCGTATG
>CAZRYP010000196.1:0-5228 GCA_964604295.1 uncultured Treponemataceae bacterium | reverse complement strand
CTGGAGCCCTGACTTACCCGCCCATACCGGACGAGGCCCTCGAAGCCGACTACCGCGGCTCGATCGAGGAAGACCCCTTCGCCGCCGATCCCGAATCCGTGCTCTCCCGCCTGACCGCGCTCAGGGAGCGCCTCACGGACGGCACGATCGTCGTGATGGCCCACGCCCGCTACGAATTCGTCGACCTGTCCAGGATATTCATCTCGCCCCGCCGCTCCCTCTTCCAGAGCTTCGCCTGGTCCCAGGCCTACATTTTCGGCGTGGCGCGCAAGGGCCAGCTTTCGAAGATGTCCTATAGGCCCGTGTCGGGAAGGAAGGGGCTGGAACTGCTGGGAGCCCTGGAAACCAAGCTGCCCGAGCTCAAGGCCGAACTGGCCTCCCTCCTCGACGCGGTCAGGGTCGAGCCGGGAGAGTACGAGGTCATCCTCGACCCGGACATGTCGGGAACCCTCGCCCACGAAGCCTTCGGCCATGGCGTCGAGACGGACATGTTCTTCAAGGGAAGGGCCAAGGCCGTCGAGTACCTGGGCAAGCGCGTGGGTTCGGATCTCGTGACGATGTACGACGGGGCCGAGGGCGTAGACCAGGTGGGCTCCTTCCTCTTCGACGACGAGGGGACGAGGGCCGCCAGGACCAAGATAATCGACAAGGGCATTCTGCTTGGTGGCATCTCCGACGCCCTCTCGGCCCTGGCCCTCGGCATCCCCCTCACCGGCAACGGACGGAGGGAGGCATACTCGCACAAAGCTTACGCCAGGATGACGAACACCTACTTCGAGCCGGGCTCGTCGAAACTGGACGACATGATAGCCTCCGTAAAGCGCGGCTGGTATCTTTCACGGCTCAACGCGGGCATGGAAGACCCGAGGAACTGGGGAATCCAGCTCCTCTGCATGGTCGGCAAGGAGATTGTCGACGGCAAGTTCACCGGCAGGATCGCGAGTCCCGTCGTCTGCTCGGGCTATGTCCCCGACGTCCTCCAGGCTATCGACATGGTTTCGGACAATTTCGAGCTCGGCGGTTCGGGCGCCTGCGGGAAGGGCCACAAGGAGTATGCGAAAGTCTCCTCGGGCGGTCCCTGCATCAAAACGAAGATGAGGTTGGGATGATGAAAAGCATGATCGTGAAAGCCATCGCGAAGATCAACGGGACGAGCGCGGTGAAAATCGCCGACTGGCGCCTCGTGGGCACCGAGATTTCGAGGGAGGAGAGGTATTTCGTCCGAAGCGGGACCGAGCTGGCGCGCGCCGTCCGCGAAAGCCTTTTTTCCCTCACCGTCTATGTCGACAGTAAAGAGAAGGGCGGGAAATACAGGGGCGAGGCGACGGTGGCCATACAGCCGAGCCATACCGAGACCGAAGTGGAGGAGAAGATCGGGCAAGCCCTCTTCGCCGCCTCCAAATCCAGGAACCCCTGGTTCGATCTTCCCGGCCCCGCCGAGCCCAAGATCGGCCTTCCCTCCTCGGGTTTCGACGACCTCGGCGAGGGTTCCCGCATGGAAGCCGTCAGAAAGGCGCTCTACGCTCCCGAGGCGAGGCTCGCGGCCGCCGGCACTCCGGCGGGGCTATCCGGCCCCTCCGCCGCCCGCATCAACTCCCTCGAGCTCTTCGTCTCCCGCGTGGAAAAGAGCTTCATGAATTCCAAAGGCCACGAATTCAAGACTTCCGGATGGAAGGGCTACTCCGAATTCGTCGTCGAGGCATCGCCTCCGAAGGCCGCGCAACCAGCGGCGGAATCCCAGGGTCCCGTCGAGCTCTTCGACGACATAGAATTCTCCGACCCCGAACCGAGCCGCCTGGGCGAAGCCACAGGCTCCCGCCTGGAACAGGTCCGCGACAGGGCGGCGGCTCTCCCCCTGCCCTCCCTCAATGGCATTCCGGTGATCCTCTCCGGGAAGGAAGCCGAGGAAGTGTTCGCCTGGTTTTTCGGCAACTCCACGACAGGCGCCATCTTCACCAAGGCATCCCCCTTCGCCCTCGGCATGAAGGTCCAGGAGACGGAAAAGGGTAGCCCGGCCAAAGACCCCATCGACCTCTGGGCCGAACCCGTCATCCAGGGTCTCGCCGCGTCGGCCTCCTTCGATCCCGACGGCTTCCCTCTCGAACGCACCGCCGTGATAGTCCGGGGCCAGCTCAAGACCCTCACGGGCGCGATCCGCCACGCCGACTGGCTGGGCGTCCCGAGGAAGGGGTCCTTCTCGCTTTTCTCGGTTTCACCCGGAACCATGCCGCTCGCCGAGATGCGGGCGAAGCCTTGCCTCGAACCGGTGATGTTCTCGGATTTCAGGCTGGATCCCGTGACGGGCGATTTCGGGGCCGAGATCAGGCTGGCTTACTGGTTCGACGGGGAAAAGCGGATTCCCGTGACGGGGGGATCCATCTCCGGATCGGTGGCCGAGTTCCGCTCGACCATGAGGCGCTCCCTCGAGCGTTCGCTCGGGGCGCGGTCCCTCTGCCCGAAGGCCGTCCTCCTCCAGGGGATTTCGGTGACGGGCATAGCCTGAGATCGAGGCGATATGTATGAAAAAGGCGACCATGGGGTCGCCTTTTTGCTGAAATATTCACGATACTGAACATTTTTGGCTGCCTGGGCGCCCGTAATAACGCCTTTCAACCCCCAGCCCGCCAAGAGCGTGCCCGATGTGCTCCCTTGGCGCACCCCTGGGGCGAGGCTTCAGCGCACCGCCTTCATGAGGGCCTCGACCTTGTCCGTCTTCTCCCAGGAGAAGCCTTCGCGGCCGAAATGTCCGTAGGCGGCTGTGGCCTTGTAGATGGGGTTCTTGAGCTGGAGGCTGTCGACGATGCCGCGAGGCGAGAGATCGAAGACCTTGGATACGGCGGCGGCGATCGCCTCCTCCTCCACCCTGGCCGTCCCGAAGGTTTCGACGAGGACGGAGACGGGTTCTGGCACGCCGATCGCGTAGGCTATCTCGAGTTCGCAGCGCCTGGCGAGGCCGGCGGCGACGATGTTCTTGGCCACGTAGCGGGCCATGTAGGCCGCCGAGCGGTCCACCTTGGAGGGGTCCTTGCCCGAGAAGGCCCCGCCGCCGTGCCTGCCCATGCCGCCGTAACTGTCGACGATGATCTTGCGGCCGGTCAGGCCCGTGTCGCCGGCCGGGCCGCCGATGACGAAGCGACCGGTGGGGTTGATGAAGTAGCGGGTGGCGGAATCGAGGAGCCCGGTCGGCTCGAGCACCGGCCCGAGGATCCTCTCGATGAGGGTGGAGCGGATTTCGTCATAGGACAGCGCGCTTCCCGAGGCATTCGTCTCGTCATGCTGCTGTGAGAATACGACGGCCGCGATCCTGACGGGCTTGTTGCCCTCGTACTCCACTGTCACCTGGCTCTTGCCGTCGGGCCTCAGCCAGGCGATCTCCTTCGCCTTGCGGGCGCGGGAGGCTTCCTTCAGGATCTTGTGGGCGAGAATGATGGGGGCGGGCATCAGTTCGGGGGTCTCGTCGCAGGCGAAGCCGAACATCATGCCCTGGTCGCCGGCGCCTTGCTTGCCTTCGTACTCCTTGAGTCCGTGGCCCTCGACGCCCTGGGCTATGTCCGGGGACTGGTTGTGGATTGAATTGAGGACGGCCATGGACTCCCAGTCGATTCCGTAGTCGGGGTTGTTGTAGCCGATGTCCCTGACGACCTTGCGGGCCACTTCCTGGATATCGACGTAGGTGCGGGTGGTGATCTCCCCGCCGACGAGGACGAGGCCGGTGGTGGCGAAGCATTCGCAGGCCACGCGGCTGTGCCTGTCCTTTTCGAGGCAGGCGTCGAGCACGGCGTCGGAGATCTGGTCGCAGAGCTTGTCGGGATGTCCTTCGGACACTGATTCGGACGTGAAGGGGCGAAGGGGCTTGGACATTGTACCCTCTTTACCATGAATTTCTTACCCGCCCGCAATTTGGTAAACTCGGCGGGACCGCCCCGATACGGAAAACTTCCTGCGGAACGGCTTTCGGCAAAGTCTAGTGATTCGGCCCGAAAGAGTCAATCTCGGCCGAGGGCGGCCGGCTGCGGGAGACTGCGCCGCGGCGGCCGGCCGAAGGCGCATGACGGTAGCGATTGACCCCAAGCTCCATCCGTCCGATAAGGATGGTATGGGAAGGAAGCTCTTTGCACGAGGCGGCGGCGCCGCCTTCATCCTCGTCGCGGCTTGGGTCCTGCTCTGGCCCTGGCGCGCCGCCGCCGCTCCCGGCGAACTTCCCCTCCCCGGCATTACCCCCTCCCGGACGAGAAGTTCGCTGCTCCGTTCGGCCGAAAGCCTCCTCGGCACCCCCTATCGCTTCGGCGGGGAGGACAGGAAGGGCATCGACTGCTCCGGCCTCGTCTTTCTGGTATTCGGGGAGACGACTGGTCAGGACATCCCCAGGACTGTCGCCGAGCAGGGCCGCTGGGTGCTGCCGATCCCGAAGAGGGAACTCGTGCCGGGCGATCTCGTCTTCTTCGACCTGGATCCGCGAACCGCTTCCCAAAAGGACAATGCCGCCCCATCCTCGGCCCTCATAGCCTCGGCCGATCATGTGGGAATCTACGCCGGCGACGGCTACTTCCTCCACTCCGCCAGCGCCGGAAGCAGGACGGGCGTGATCCGAAACTCCCTCTCCGAAGCAGCCTGGGCACGACGCTTCCTCTTCGCGGGGCGCGTCGTGCCGGCCTCGGCCCTCTCTGGTCTCGCCCTGGATCTGGGCATCTCGGCCGGCTTCGAGGGGGGACAGTTCGATATCGACTCGGCCATCGGAATCGATGCCTTCCGCGGCGCCGGCCTGCGTATCGCGGCGACTCTCCCCCTGGCCAGGAATTTTTCGGCGGGTTTGCAGGGTCGTGTCGAATGGGACAGTCTCCTCGGCGCGGTCCGCCTCCCCCTGGAACTCATCGCGGGACAGAACAGCGGATTCGCCCTCTTCGCGGGTCCCGCCCTCACCCTGGGCTCTCCCTCCCTCCCCGCGGCCGAGACTGGATCGGCGGACCGCGCCTACGAAGCCGTGGCGGGCTGGATAGCCTCGGCGGGCATTCGCTGGTCGCCCCTCCTCCTGCGCTCGGGCGCCTCCGCCGCGGGCATCTTCGCTGAACTCCGATTCGACCGGTACCTTCCCCTGCCGGGCCAGCCCGCGGACCGCGCCGCCGACCTCAGGACTGTCCTCAGCCTCGGACTGGGGCTGAGGTACAGGGTAGTGCACTACTGAGGGCGGCCACAGGGGCCTCCTTTAATGCCGCGCGGCACAACAAGCC
>CAZRYP010000195.1:0-5240 GCA_964604295.1 uncultured Treponemataceae bacterium | reverse complement strand
GACGGGCATCCCCGTCATCTTCGATTTCCGTTCGCGGGACATGGCGGCGGGGGGTGAGGGCGCCCCGCTCGCGCCCTATGTGGACGCCCTCCTTTTCGGCAGCCCGGCGCGGGGGCGGATCGTCCAGAACATAGGCGGAATCGGCAATGCGACCGTCGTTCCGGCCGGTTCGAGGCGCGAAGGCATTTTCGCCTTCGACACAGGTCCCGGCAACATGATCATGGACGAGCTTGTGCGCAGGAAGACTTCGGGCGCCGAACACTACGACAAGGATGGCCGCTACGGGCGCTCGGGCGCGGCCGACGAGGCGCTCGTGGATTCCCTCATGGCGGACGCCTATTACGCCAAGGAGCCGCCCAAGAGCACCGGCCGCGAGGTATACGACTCGGCCTTCGTCTCCCGCCTCATAGACGAATCGCGCAGGCGCGGACTCTCCTTCGAGGATACGGTGGCCACCGCCACGGCCCTGACCGCCGAAAGCTTAACCCGGTCCTACCGCGATTTCATCTATCCGAAAACGAAGGTCGATGACGTCGTCATCGGCGGCGGCGGGGCGCTGAACGGCTGCCTCATGGAGATGATAGCCCTGCGATTGCCCCAGGGCGTCCGGCTCCTGACCACGGCCGACCTGGGCGTGCCGGAACAAGCCCGCGAGGCTATCGCCTTCGCCGTCCTCGGCCATGAGGCCCTGATGGGCCGGCCGGGCAATCTGCCCGCCGTGACGGGCGCGGCCCGGGATGTTATACTGGGCAATCTCACGTTGTGAGGGAGCGGGTTCCAGAACGGGCATCCCGCGACCGGGCCGACCCGGGACTTGTCCGCACGCATACATGGAGGATTTCATGCCGAATTCCATCGTTCAGTTCATCACCAGCAAGGGCGACATCACATTGGAAGTATTCGAGGACAGGACGCCGGTCACGGCGGCCAACTTCCTGGCCTACGTGAAATCGGGATTCTACGACGGGACGATATTCCATCGCGTCATCCCCGGCTTCATGGCCCAGGGCGGCGGCTTCGTGCCGGGCATGGAGCAGAAGAAGACCAGGGATCCGATCGTGAACGAGGCGGCCAAGGGTCCGGTGAATTCCCGCGGAACTCTTTCGATGGCCAGGACCCCGCATCCCGACAGCGCGACGAGCCAGTTCTTCATCAATTTCGTGGACAACAAGAGCCTCGACTACCGCGGCTCAGGCCCGGGAGCCGGCTACTGCGTCTTCGCGAAGGTGACGGAAGGCATGGACGTGGTGGATGCCATGGCCCAGGTGCCGACGGGCAGGCGTCCTCCCCACGCCGATGTGCCGAAGGAAGACATTGTCATCATTGCCGCGAAAATTCTCTGACCCTTCCTCTTGACCATCGCGGGGAGACTGGGGTACAGTGGTCTTGTTACTATCAATAGTAACAAAATCAACATGCCTTCACCCAAGTAAGGCCGAAACCGAGGTTCCCCATGTCGCGCAAGCTATTCGTCTCCCTCTCCCTCCTGGCCGTCATCATGCTCGCCGTCTCCTGCGGAGGCGGCGGCAAGAAGATCGTCGGCATCGCCAAATTCGTGGCCCATCCGGCTCTGGACGCCGTGGAACAGGGCATCGTCGACGAGATAAAGGCGGCCAAGCCCGAGGTCGAGCTGGACCAGCAGAATTCCAACGCCGACATGGCGACGGTGGCCCAGATAGCCCAGCGCTTCAAGGAACGCAAGGTGGCCGTGGCCGTGGGCATCGCGACGCCGACAGCCCAGGCTCTCGCCAACCAGATCAAGGACAGGCCGGTCGTCTATTCCGTCGTGACCGATCCGGTGTCGGCGGGCCTCGTCGAGAGCATGGACAAGGGCGGAGCCAATGTCACCGGCACTTCGGACATGACGCCCGTGCGCGAGCAGCTCGACATGCTGCTTTCCATGGCCCCCGTCAAGCGCCTGGGCCATCTCTACGCGTCGGGAGAGGCCAATTCCGTGGCCATCGCCGCCATCGTCAAGGCCTATTGCGAGGAAAAGGGACTGGAGTTCGTCGAAGCCACGGTCACGAATTCCTCGGAAGTGAAATCGGCCCTCCTTTCCATCGCCGACCGCATCGACGGTCTCTACCTGGGCAACGACAACACGGTGTTTTCGGCCTTGAGCGCCGTATCCGAAGTGACGCTCGCGAAGAAAATTCCCCTCATGTCCGCCGATCCCTCATCCGCCGAGACTATCCCCGTCCTCGCCGCCCTGGGCTACGACTATTACCAGATGGGCAGGGCGACGGGCAGGATCGTCGTACGTATCCTGAACGGCGAGAAGACCAAGGACATTCCGGCCTATCTGCCGACCGACCCGGAAGCCCTCGTCCTCGTCATCAACCAGGACGTGGCAACGGCCATCGGCCTGACTCTGGACCCCGCCCTCGCGGCGAAGGCCACAATCCTGATTTCCGGCGGAACCGTCACGAAGAAATGAGGAACGGGCCGCGAAGATTCGAAGACAAGATGCCAGAAATGAAGATAGTATGAAGTTATGATTGAAGGCATTCTGGTCGAGGGCCTGGTCTACGGGATTCTGGCCCTCGGCGTTTTCATCAGTTTCAGGGTTCTCGACTTTGCCGATCTCACCGTGGAAGGATCCTTCCCGGCAGGCGCGGCGGCCGCCGCCGCCATCGTGACCGCGGCGGCCAGGAACGGCGCGGCCCCGGCCGGTGGAACCTGGCTGGCGGCCGCCGCGCCCTTCGCCGCCGTCCTCGCGGGCTTCGCGGCCGGCGGACTCGCGGGGCTCGCTACCTCCCTCGTCCACCACAAGCTCAAGGTGCCCCCCCTCCTCGCCGGCATCGTCACCATGACGGGCTTTTATTCGATCAACCTGCGGGTCCTCGGCGGCAAGCCCAACCTCCCTCTCATCCGGAACAACCCCCTCCTGGAAGCCGCCAGGTCCTGGCTCGGGCCTTCGGTGCCCCGGGACCTCGCCCTCCTGGCCGCCGCCCTGACTGTCGCCCTCGTCGTGGCCGCCCTCCTCGACCTTTTCTTCCATACCGAAACGGGGATCGCGCTGGGAGCCCTCGGCGACAACGAGGCTTCCGTCGTCCAGGCGGGCGTCAACCCCGCCTCCCTGCGCACCCAGGGCATCGTGCTGGCGAACGGCCTGGCCGGACTCTCCGGAGCCCTCGCCGCCTCCTACCAGGGTTTCGCCGACGTCAACTTCGGGGCCGGGGTCGTGGCCGCCGGCCTCGCCTCAGTCATGCTCGGGGAACTCGTCCTGCGTTCCCACTATATCGGCGTCCAGATTTTCCGCGTACTGCTGGGTTCGATCCTCTTCAGGGCCCTCATGTACGCCGCCCGCTCCTGGGGCTACCTCGCCGGCATCACGCCCAACGACCTCCGCCTCCTCACAGCCCTCCTGATCGTGGGCGCCGTAGCCCTCTCCAAATACGCCGCCGGCCGGCCGCGTCCATCGCAGCTCCCGTCCAAGTCCGGAGACCGCCCATGATCCGCATCGAACACGCCTTCGTCTCTTTTCCCCAGGGCGGCGGCGAAGACCGCCTGGTCCTGCGGGATCTTTCGCTTTCGGTGCCCCGGGGCCAGACAGTTTCCATAATCGGCTCGAACGGGGCGGGCAAAAGCACCCTCCTCAACGCCATCGCCGGCACCGTGCCCTTGAGCTCGGGCTCCATCGTCGTGGACGGGCTCGACCGCAGCCGCGACCCCGAGTGGATACGCGCCAGATACGTCGGCCGGGTCCGCCAGAACCCCCTGGCTGGCACCGCGGGCGAAATGACCCTCCTCGACAATCTGGCACTCGCCTCCCGCAAGGGACCCAGGCGCCTCCGCATCGCCGCGACCCCCTCCTCGACCCGGGCTCTCTCCGAGCGGGTGGCCGAGCTGGGCATGGGACTCGAGCACCGCCTGCGCGAGAATGTCTCGCGCCTTTCCGGCGGCCAGCGCCAGGCTTTGACCCTCCTCATGGCAGTGCTCTCCCGCCCCTCCGTCCTCCTCCTGGACGAGCACACGGCGGCCCTCGATCCGGCCAACGCCGAGCTCGTCTCGGCCCTGACCAGACGCTTTATCGCCGAATACGGCCTGACCGCCCTCATCGTCACCCACGACATGAAGAGAGCCCTGGACCAGGCGGAGCGTGTCGTGATGATGCACGAGGGCGGAATAGTCGCCGACGTCCAGGGCGCGGAGAAATCCCGGATGACCGTGGCCGACCTCGTCGAGCTCTTCCGCTCGGCCAGGGGCACGGAGTACGCCGAGGACAGGGATCTCCTGCACTGAGCGCCAGGCTCGGGAACCCCGGACCGGCCTCCTCGCATGCCTCTCTTCTCTTCCGTCCCGCCCGAAGGTGAAATAATTTTTTCAGTTGAGCCTTGTACCTGGAAAATTATGCTATATAATGCAAAAGCCAGCTCAACCCTGGCCGATTCAAAACGGAGGCACCCATGAGAAAAATGGCATTTCTGGCATTGCTGACGGCACTGCTCGCCCTCGCGATTCCGCAGGTTTTCGCCGCGGACGGCGATAAAATCCTCACGCTCGGCGTGGATCAGGAGGTCATAGGCCTCGATCCGCATATCGTGACGTCCTTCTCCTCGCATAGACGCGTCGATCTCCTCTACAACAAGCTCGTCCGCCACAACGAGAACCTGGAGATCACCCCCGACCTCGCCCAGGACATCGACATCCCCGACAACGTCACCTACATCTTCAATCTCCGCAAAGGCGTCAAGTTCCACAACGGCCAGGAGATGACAGCCGACGACGTCGTGTTCTCGCTGAACAGGATCCTCGACACCAAGACAGCCTCTCCCGGACGCTCGTATCTCACCACGATCAAGACCATCGAGAAGCTTTCCGCCTATTCGGTGAAGATCGTCCTCACCGCCCCTCTCGCCTCCTTCCTCGAAGGCCTCGCCTCGAACAACTGCGCCATCGTGTCGAAGGCGGCCGTCGAACAGTACGGCAACCTCCAGAAAGTCGAAGTCGGAACCGGCCCCTTCATGCTCAAGGAATGGACCCCCGACAATTCCATGACGCTCGTGAAGAATCCCGACTATTTCGAGAAGGGCCAGCCCTGGCTCGACAAAGTCATATTCAGGATCATCCCCGAGCAGGCCTCCCTCCTGGCCGGCGTCAAGTCGGGGACCCTCGACATGGCCACCATCAACGACGGCTCCACCATCATGCTCGCGAAAAGGGACAACAACCTCAACGTCATGCAGAAACCGGGCGTCAACGTCCGCACCTTCGGCTTCAACGTCACGCACAAACCC
>CAZRYP010000194.1:4903-5260 GCA_964604295.1 uncultured Treponemataceae bacterium | reverse complement strand
ATGAAGGCCACTTTCTATTAGCTTACTGCAATGTGATTTGAAGAAATCGGATCGCAATCTGGGCGGAGCATCGCTCCGCGATTCATTCCCCAATCGGAGGAAACGCCTGATGGCTAAAAAGAAATTCGTGTATGCGTTCGGCAGCGGTGTCGCGGAAGGCGCCGGCATGAGCAAGGACATTCTCGGCGGTAAAGGCGCCGGACTCATGGAAATGACGAAAATCGGCCTGCCCGTACCCGCCGGCTTCACGATCGGCATCCCATCCTGCGAAGAATACTACAAGGCCGGACGCAAGCTTCCCAAGGCCATCGTCGAGGAAGTGAAGATAGCCGTGGCCAAGCTCGAGAAGACCGTTGG
>CAZRYP010000194.1:0-4893 GCA_964604295.1 uncultured Treponemataceae bacterium | reverse complement strand
GATTCCAAGGACCCCCTCCTCGTATCCGTACGTTCGGGAGCCGCCCGTTCCATGCCCGGAATGCTCGAGACCATCCTCAACCTCGGCCTCAACGACAAGTCCGTACAGGGTCTTGCCGCATGCACCAACAATCCGCGCTTCGCCTACGACAGCTATAGGCGCTTCATCCAGATGTACTCGACCACGGCCATGGGTCTCTCCAAGGAGCCCATGGAAGAGATGCTCAGCGATATGAAGGCTCATCTCGGCGTCAAGAACGACACCGACCTCAAGGCCGAAAACCTCAAGGAACTCTGCGAGGAGTTCAAGGCATTCTACAAGAAACACAAGAAGCAGGAATTCCCGCAGGATCCGATGGAACAGCTCTGGGGCGCCATCGACGCGGTATTCAATTCCTGGGAGGCGGAGAAATCCGTCACCTACCGCCGCGTGGAGAAGATCGTCGATCTCAAAGGCACGGCGGTCAATGTCGTGCAGATGGTGTTCGGGAACAAGGGCGACAACTCCGGCACCGGCGTATGCTTCACCCGCGATCCCAATTCGGGCGAGAACGTCTTCTACGGCGATTGCCTCATCAACGCCCAGGGCGAGGACGTCGTCGCGGGAATCAGGACCCCGATGAAGCTCGTCGAGCTCGCTACCAAGCTTCCCAAGGCATACAAGCAGCTTCTCCAGGTGCGAAAGACCCTCGAGACGAATTTCAAGGAAATGCAGGACCTGGAGTTCACGATCGAGGACGAGAAGCTCTACATGCTCCAGTGCCGCACAGGCAAGCGCCTTCCCTCGGCGGCCTTCAAGATCGCCGTGGACATGGTCAAGGAAGGCCTCATCACCAAGGCCGAAGCCATATCGCGCATAACGCCCGAGCAGATCGAGGGAGTCTTCTATCCCATCATCGACATCGCGGCGGTGGGACCGGCAAAGCTCAAGGAGCTCAAGCTCGCCACAGGCATCGACGCCGTCCCCGGCGCCGCCGCCGGCAAGCTCGTCTTCAACGCGGCCGACGCCGAAGTCCAGGCACTGGCAGGCGAAAAGACAATCCTGATCCGCCGCGAAACCAGCCCCGAGGATGTCGGCGGCATGTTCGCCGCCCAGGGAATTCTCACCGCCACGGGCGGCAAGACCTCCCACGCGGCCGTCGTGGCCCGCGGTTGGGGAAAGTGCTGCATAGTCGGCTGCGATGCCCTCGACATCGACGACAAGGCCAAGACGGTGAAGGTTGGCGGCAAGTTGCTCAAGCAGGGCGACGAAGTCACCATCAACGGCACGACCGGCGAGGTATTCCTCAGCTCCCTCCCCCTCAAGAAGCCCGAGCAGACCAAGGAATTCAAAACCCTTCTTGGCTGGTGCGACAAGATCCGCACCCTGAAGGTGCGCACCAACGCCGATACGCCGCTGGACGCGCAGAAGGCCGTCGAACTCGGAGCCGAAGGCATCGGCCTCTGCCGCACCGAGCACATGTTCTTCAAGGATTTCAAGAATCCCGCCAATTCCGAGAAGCGCCAGCTCGCGATCCAGGAAATGATCATCGCCGACGACCTGGAATCGAGGAAGAAGGCGCTCGCCAAGCTCCTCCCCTTCCAGCGTGATGATTTCAAGGGCATCTTCGAGGCCATGAACGGCAAGCCCGTCACGATCCGCCTCATCGACCCTCCCCTCCACGAATTCACCCCCAAGGACGACGCGGGAGTCAACAAGCTGGCCAAGATCACCGGGAAAAGCCCCGAGTACATCAGAATGCGCTGCGACCAGCTCCATGAATCCAATCCCATGCTCGGCCATCGCGGCTGCCGCCTCACCATCACCTATCCGGAAATTCTCGAAATGCAGGTGACGGCCATCATGGAAGCCGCGGTGGAGGTGGCCAAGGCAGGCGGGAAAGTATTCCCCGAGATCATGATCCCCCTCGTCATAGACCGCAAGGAGCTCAGGATCCTCGTCGACCAGACCAGGGCCGTCGCCGATGCCATCGTCAAGAAAGCGGGTTCCAAGGTCGCCTACATGGTCGGAACGATGATCGAGATCCCGCGCGCCGCCCTCCTCGCCAACGAAATCGCAGAAGTCGCGGAGTTCTTCTCCTTCGGCACGAACGATCTCACCCAGATGACCCTCGGCCTCTCTCGCGATGATGCCGGACGCTTCCTCCCCGACTACGTTATGTCGGAGAAGGATGGGGGCAAGGCTATCTTCGCCGACGACCCCTTCGTCAGCATCGACCAGTCCGGCGTCGGTCAGCTCGTCAAGATGGGCATAGAAAAGGGCCGCTCCACCAGGAACAAGCTCAAGGTCGGAATCTGCGGAGAGCATGGCGGCGAATCCAAATCCGTCAAGTTCTGCCACTCGGTGGGCATGAACTATGTTTCCTGCTCCCCCTACCGCGTACCCATCGCCCGCCTCGCCGCGGCCCAGGCCGTGATCGAGGAAAAGAACGTGAAAGCGGCAGGCAAGACCCCGGCGTCGAAAGCCGGGAAGGCTCCCGTGAAGGCGGCCGCAACACGGACCGCGAAGCCCGTAGCCAAGGCAAAGGCCCTCAAGGGTCAGAAAAGTCCCGCCAAGGTCGCCGAGGTGAAGCGGAAGCGCGGAAGACCCGCCGCCGTAAAAGCCGCAAAGAGTGCGCAGACCGCGAAGGCCGAGAAGCTCGCCAAAACCGCGAAAGCCACCAAGGCGGACAAGACGAAAGCGCTGAAGGGCGCCAAGGTAGTAAAGACGCTGAAGGCAGGCGCCAAGCCGGTTGCCAAGCCCGTGGCCGCGCGTGTCGCCAAGGTCTCCCCCAAGCCCGCAGCCCTGAAGCCCCTCGCCGAAGTAAAGGCGACTCGCGGAAGGAAGCCCTCGGCGGCGAAGCCGGCGGCCAAGCCCACGATCGCGGCCAAGCCCGTTGCCAAGCCCGCGGCCGCTGCGAAGAAGCCCCTGAGCGATTCCCTTCCTGCCTCGCCCAAGCGCTCGGTCGGAAGACCCAAGGGCTCGGTCAAGAAATCCTGAGCAAGGCTTTTCGCGGATAGAGATGTTTTGAGATGAAAAGGGGCTGTCCACACCTGTGGACAGCCCCTTTTCCTGTCTCGCGGACCCCGCCCGAGTCCATCCGTCCCGGGACGGCCCCCTGAAGCTCCAGGCTACGGTTTCCAGGCTTGTCAGAAGACCTTTTTCGAATCCAGAAAGATGGTGACGGGCCCCTCGTTCACGCAGGAGATGCGCATGATTTCCCTGAAGCGGCCGGTCTCGACGCGGATCCCTTTCGAAGCGAGGGAAGCACAGAAAAATTCGTAGAGCCTCGACGCCTCATCGTTGCCCGCGGCCTCCGAATAAGAAGGCCGCCTGCCCCTCCTCGCGTCCGCATAGAGCGTGAACTGTGAAATCACGAGGGCTCCATAGCCCAATTCCAGAAGCGATAGATTCATTTTTTCGCTTTCATCCATGAAAATCCTGAGATTGGCGATCTTGTCGGCCAGGTACTCGGCATCGGATTCCCCGTCCCCTCTGCCCACGCCGAGGTAGACGACAAGACCACGATCTATCCTGCCCGTCGTTTCTTCGCTATCCCCGGCGCCGATCGTTACCCTGGCGGCCGAGACTCTCTGGACGACGGCCCTCATCAGCAGACCGCTTTCTTCGCGTAGGCTCCGCGCATCTCGCCCACGAAAGCAGCCTGGTCGGAGGCTCCGAAGAAGGCCGATCCGACGACGAGCACTTCAGGCCCCGCTTCCGCCACTTCGGCTATCGTCTGGAGGCCGATTCCGCCATCGGCCGAGATGAGAAAATCCAGTTTCAAGGACTGGCGCAGGGACTTGAGCTCCCTGATTTTCTTGAGGCAGAAAGGCAGGAGAGTCTGTCCCCCGTAACCGGGATTCACCGTCATCACAAGGACCAGATCGACGAAGGGCAGCAGTTCCATGATCGCGGCTACGGGAGTGGAGGGCACGATCGAAATGCCGGCCTTCTTCCCGCATTCCCGGATGGTCTGTATCGCCCTGTGGCCGTGGACGCAGGCTTCGGCATGAAAGGTGACGAGGTCGGCGCCTGCGTCGGCGAAGGCTGGCACGAGCCGTTCGGGATCGGCTGTCATAAGGTGGACATCCAGCGGCAGGGAACTGCGGGCGCGTATATCGGCCACCATCTTCGTGCCGAAGGTGATGGGCGGGACAAAATGTCCGTCCATGACGTCCAGGTGAATCCAGTCCGATCCCGAACTCCTCACGAGCTCGAGGGCCGAGGCTATATCGGCAAAATCCGCTGACAGGACCGAGGGAGCGATGAGGGGATATTTCATTGCCAGATTCTAGCATCACGCGCCGGCTTTTTCCACAGGGATTTCATCAAGGCAGGCATAGCCCGATCGGCCGATATCGGAATCCCATCAACGATTGACTCTTTCCGCGACGATCGGTTAGTATGATAAAATACAGTGATTTCCGGAATTGGATGCGCATGGTAAATCAAGATCGCGTTCCCTCGCTGCTCGCCTTAGGGTATGAATGCCTCAAGAACGCCGATCTTGGCAATGCGTATCGTTTTTTCGACGAAGCGCTGCATGAGGATTTCGATAGCGGGGAAGTCCTGTTCTCCTTGAAGTGCGCCCGTTTTTGGCGCGACAGCATCGATGAGGCGAGCCTCGTCGAAGCGCCGCTCCCGAGGGGCGACCAGGTCGTATCGAGATGGAAGACCTTCCAGTCTTTCCTCACGCGGATTCCCGGGGATTTCGAGATGGCGAAATACGCTTTCAGGCGCATGGCCTTCAGCGTCGCCCTCGATTTCTACCTGGCGATACCCGACGAGGACAAGGCCTCGCTCGGGCCGGAGTTCGACTTCAGGGTGGGAAGGTGCCGCAAGGCCCTCGGCGACTACGAAACGGCGCAGCAGCATCTGGAAAGGGCCGTGAAGCTGAGGAAGGACGAGGCG
>CAZRYP010000193.1:0-5287 GCA_964604295.1 uncultured Treponemataceae bacterium | reverse complement strand
AGGGAATTACATGACGGCGATGAACTCCCTGAGAAAGGAACCGAGCCCGGAAAGCCTGCCCGTCCTCTTCTCCATACAGAGAACGCTTTCCCTGCACAGCGAGATTCTCTCCGCTCTCCCCCTCTGCGCCCAGAAAATCGGCGAAGCTTGTTTCCCCTGTGAAGTCGTGGCCGGATTCGCGGAAACCCCCGAAAGGAACATGGAGATAGCGGCTGTCTTCCCCGAATCCTCCAGGAACGCTTACGGGCGCGCCGCCATCAGGATGGGTTCCTTCCCCTGCGGCCATGCCCTGGAAAAGGAAGAACTTGTCGTCATCGGGAAGGACCAGGGAAAGCTCTGCATAGAATCGCCCATCAGGAAGGGTAAGGCGATAGCCGGAGCCATCAGCCTTCTCATGAAGGCCGATGCCCCCGCCGGACGCAGGAGCCTCGCCACGGAACTCGTCCAGTGGACATGCTTCCTCGTCGAGGAAGCCCTCAGCCTCAGGGCCGTCCTTCTGCAGAGGGCAAGGGCCTCTTCCTATGAGCCGGAGCGCGAACAGGCGAATCCCGCCTCGGCGCTAAAACGGAAGAACCAGGCCGAGGAAGCCCTCGCCTTCTCCCTGCCTTCGGGAGGAACCGAGGAAATTTCCTTCCATGGCATTATCGGCACATCGGACAGGATGAAGGAAGTCTTCACCCTGATAAGCCAGGTCGCCGGCACTGAGGCCACCGTCCTCGTGACGGGGGAAAGCGGCACTGGCAAGGAACTCGTGGCCAAGGCCATACACGAATGCAGTTCCAGAGCCGAAGGCCCCTTCGTAGCCGTCAATTGCTCAGCCCTCCCCGAGAGCATCATAGAGAGCGAACTGTTCGGCCATGAAAAGGGCGCCTTCACCGGAGCCATCGCCTCCCGGCAGGGACGCTTCGAGGCCGCGAAAAACGGAACCCTTTTCCTCGATGAGATAGGCGATCTTTCGCCTGCCGTCCAGGTCAAGCTTCTCAGAATCCTACAGGAACGTAGTTTCGAGCGAGTCGGCGGGAACAAGACCATCAAGACCAACGCGAGGATCATCACCGCCACCCACAGGGACCTGCAGAAGAAGGTGAACGACGGCGATTTCAGGGAAGACCTCTTTTTCCGGCTGAACGTGTTCCCCATCCACCTGCCTCCGCTGCGCGAAAGGAGCGCCGACATCCTCCTCCTGGCCGACCACTTCGCGGAAAAATTCGGCGAAGGATCGGGCAAGCCCATCAAGCGCATCTCGAGCCCGGCCCTCGACCTCCTCATGATCTATCATTGGCCGGGCAACGTGAGGGAGCTGGAAAACTGCATCGCCCGGGCGGGCATACTTTCGGCCGACGGCGTCATTCATTCCTACAACCTCCCCCCGAGCCTGCAGTCGGCCACCTCCACGGGAACCGAGCCCACATCGACCTTCGACGGGGCCATCGCTCGGCTTGAAAAGGAGATGCTCGTGGAAGCCCTCAAGATCGAGAGGGGAAACTCGGCCTCGGCTGCCCGCCGGCTGGGCATCACCGAAAGGAGAATCCGCTTCGCCCTCCAGCACTACAAGCTGGATTATCGAAGTTTCAGGACAAAGATGTAGCTTTATTTCGATTATCTTACAATATTGTAACATATTATATACAAAATGCGACCAAGCTCCCTTTCCTCGGGAAAATCTTTCCCGTCGCCGCGCCATGCAGGTTGCCGCCTCATCTCGAATTAGCGACATTCCGGGATCGCGCCGGGATTTTAGAAAGGTTTGGCACGCGTCTTGCTCCATAATATCGCATATACCTCTAACCCTTTCACAAGGAGAAAATCATGAAGAGCTGCGACCCCGACAAGTCGAAACCGGTCGAAAGGCTTTCGGAGATCTATGGAAACCATTGCTTTTCCAACGACGTGATGCGCGAGAGACTTCCGCGCTCCATCTATTCGGAACTCATGCTCGTGCAGTCGGGCAAGAAGGAACTCACCCTCGAGGTCGCCGAAGTTGTCGCGGCAGCGATGAAGGAATGGAGCTCCGAGCATGGAGCCACCCACTACACCCACTGGTTCCATCCCCTCTCGGGTCTCAGCGCCGAAAAACATGAATCCTTCGTGTCGCCCCTCGTCGACGGGGGAGTCATCATGGAGTTCTCGGGCAAGGAACTGGTGAAGGGCGAGCCCGATGCCTCCAGTTTCGCGTCGGGCGGCCTTCGCGCCACCTCCGACGCCCGCGGCTACACTGCCTGGGACGCGACGAGCCCCGCCTTCCTGAAAGCGGGACCCAGGGGCACTACCCTCTGCATCCCCACGGCCTTCGTGTCGTACAACGGCCATGCCCTCGACAAGAAAGTCCCCCTGCTGAGATCGATGGAAGCCCTCAACAAGGCCGCTGTCAGGCTCCTCCACCTCCTCGGCGACACCGACGTGGACAGGGTGGTTCCCACTGTCGGCCCCGAGCAGGAATACTTCCTCGTCAACGCGGAGCTCTACAGGAAGAGACCTGACCTCGTCCTCACCGGCAGGACGGTCTTCGGCTCCATGCCCGCGAAGGGGCAGGAGATGGAGGATCACTACTACGGGGCGATCGAGGAAAAAGTCGCCGCCTTCATGAGCGAAGTGAACTCGGAGCTCTGGTCCATCGGAGTGCCCGCGAAGACCCAGCACAACGAGGTCGCGCCCAACCAGTTCGAGCTCGCTGTCCTCTTTTCACAGGCCAACATCGCCGCCGACGCCAACCAGCTCGTCATGGAGACGCTCCGCAAGGTGGCAGAGCGCCACGGAATGGCCGCCCTCATGCACGAAAAGCCCTTCGACGGAGTCAACGGCTCGGGCAAGCACGTCAACTGGTCGATCAGCACGAACACGGGCATCAACCTCCTCGAGCCGGCCAAGGCCCTCGCCACCGAGGGCGAGGAAACTTCCAGGGCCATAGCCCGTTTCATCCTTTTCTCGATCGCCGTGATACAGGCGGTCGACACGAGGGCGGCCCTCATCAGGGCCTCGGCCTCCACCGCAGGGAACGACAGGAGGCTGGGAGGCCACGAGGCTCCTCCCTCCATCATCTCCGTCTTCCTGGGCGAACCCCTGACCGAACTCTTCGATTCCCTCTCCACCGGCAAGAAAAAACCCAACCTCGTCGCGGGGCTTGTGGAACTGGGCGCGAAAAGCCTTCCCAAACTGCCGAAGGATGTCTCGGACAGGAACAGGACGAGTCCCTTCGCCTACACGGGCAACAAGTTCGAATTCCGCATGGTGGCTTCCTCCCAGTCCGCCGCCACTCCCTCGATGGTGCTGAATGCCGTGGTGGCCGAAAGCCTCACCGACTTCGCCGAGAAGATGGAGAAGAGCATCGCGAAGGGGCTTTCGCCGATCGAGGCCGCGATGGAAATCGCCTCGGCGGCCTGGAAGGTTCACAAGCGGATCGTGTTCAACGGCAACGGCTATTCGGCCGAGTGGATCAAGGAAGCCGCGGCGAGAGGCCTGCCCCTCTTCCGTTCGGCGGTCGAGGCCATCCCCGAATTCATGAGGGATTCCAACGTCGAGATGCTTTCGAAGCTCGGCATCCTCTCGAAGGAGGAATCCGAGTCGCGCTGCATCATATACTTGGAGCGCTACGCCAAGCAGGTGAACATCGAGGCGGGAGTGGCCCTGGACATGGCGAGGCGCTACGTGTTCCCGGCCGCCTCGAAGAGCGCGGAGAACTACGCGCGAGCCGCGGCGGGCCTGGCTGCGATAGGGGCGCCCAGCGTGGCGCAGGAGCAGCGGGCCCGCCGCATCGCGTCGCTCACGGGCCATCTGGTCGAGGAATCCGACAGGCTGGAGATCGCCCTGAGCGACGCCCAGCGGGTCGAAGACCCGCTGGCGAGCGCCCATTCCTACCGCGACGCGGTGGTGCCGAGGATGGACGCCCTGCGCCTGGTCTGCGACGAGCTCGAGAGGCTCATGCCCAAATTCGACTGGCCGATCCCGAGCTACGAGGACCTCCTCTACTCCCTGTAAGGGCTCGGGGCGAAGTCTTTCGAAGCCCGTATCGATGAGGCGGAAAAGGAGACCTGCCGGTGCGAACTGGCCCGCCGGCGCGTCTCCTTTTCGTTAGCCCGTGCGCATTCCGCCGCCAGCCTGCCCCGGCCCTGTACCGCCAAGCTGGCATATGCCTGTCCGTCCTGCTATACTGCGTTCAATGCGCTGGCTACGAAAGCTTATCCCCTGGATCTTCATCGCCGCTTCCCTCGCGGTGATCGTCTATCTGCCCGACCTGGGGCCGGAAAAATATACCGACTTCTCCTCCCTGTTCAAATACGAGAGGCTCCGCCAGGCCAACTCCGGCTACTCGGTGGCAATCTGCAGGAACGGTTCCATCTTCTACCAGGAATCCTTCGGCCACGACGGTCTCGGCCAGCCCCTTGCGAAAGATACGCCCATGTATCTCGGCCCCAGTTCGGAAATCCTCTCGGGCGCCCTCCTCTATTCCCTCAGCCTCCGCAAGAGCCTGTCGCTCGAGGACGATATCCGCCTCTACCTGCCCGAGCTTCCCCTCACGGGGGTGCGGAGGTTCAGACCTCTCCCCGAACTCGATGTCCCCGATCCCGCCGCGGGAAAGGACATCATCACGATCCGGCAGCTCGCGGCCCATTCCCTGGACCTGAGCGACCAGGATCTCAAGGAATTCGGCTCGAAAATATCGGGGCTGGAAGCCGGGGTCCTGGATCCGGAAAAATTCCTCAGATCCCGGCTCAAGGCCGGAGCCCTCACCAGGAGCAGGCTCACCTACAGGATACTGGGAACGATCATGGAGAACGCGGGGAGGAGCAGTTTCGACGAACTTCTCCAGTCCCGCCTTCTCATTCCCCTCGGGATGCACGGCACTACCTCCAGGCCCGATTCCCTCCAGGGAGTCGCCACGGGTTCCGGCCTCTTCTTCGGACTGCCCTTTCCCTATGATTCGCGCGTGCCCTACATCGCCGCTCCGGCCGATGGCATCGTGACGACAGCCGAGGATATCGCGCGATTCCTCTCCTACATCACCGCCCCTCCCCGTAAGGGCTTCGCGAGCCTTCCTCCCAATTCGGTGGCCGGCCTCTACCAGCCTCTGATCCCCGAAGGCAACACGGGCTTCGGCTGGCGCATCACGACCGAAGAGGGAAACCGTCTCGTGTTCCAGGGGGGATCGGTGGAGGGTTTTTCGTCACGCGTGGTGATCTGGCCCGAAAGGAACGCGGGCATCGCCATTCTCTCGGCCCAGGGCGGAGTGATCCAATCCAACGTCATCCTTCCTCTCCTGACCTCGGCCGCGGAGAGGCTGCTCTTCACC
>CAZRYP010000192.1:4790-5329 GCA_964604295.1 uncultured Treponemataceae bacterium | reverse complement strand
TATTCCGATGGCATCCAGCACGATCGTAGGCATGCGCAGAAACAGGATCATGGAAATTCTGGGCGCGAAGGGAGAGGCGACAGTCGAGGAATTGAGCGCCGAACTCGAGGTTTCCGAGGTGACGATCAGGCGTGACTTGGACCGCCTCCAGGCCAGCGGCCTTGTCCTGCGCAGACACGGCGGAGCCCTGGCCGTACCGCCCAACCCCGAAATTCTCCCCGAGAAAGTGCTTGCCGAAAAGGACATCACCAATATAGAAGAAAAGCGGCGCATAGCCTTGGCGGCACTTACCCTCCTGAGCTCGGACGACATCCTCTTCATGAACTCGGGGTCCACGATTCTTTTCTTGATGCGGGCGATCAGGGACCTGCGTGTGCGAATCATCACGAACAATGCCGCCGCGATTGACCAGAAACTGGATCCCTCCATAGACCTGATGATGCTCGGAGGGGAGTACAGGGAACAGTCGAGGTCCCTCGTCGGGGAATTCGCCCTCAATACGCTGAAAGAGATTTGGAGCAACCACACATTCCTGGGCA
>CAZRYP010000192.1:4097-4780 GCA_964604295.1 uncultured Treponemataceae bacterium | reverse complement strand
GGAGTGAGCATAGAACGAGGCCTGACCACGAGCGTATATCAGGAATGCAGCGTCAATCAGGCCATGGTCCAGAACACCCATGGCAAGGTGATCGTGCTTGCCGACTGGTCGAAGATGGACAAGGTATCCAATTTCGTATCCTTGCCGATCCAGGTTGTGGATATCATCGTCACCGACGACAAATGTCCCCAGGAGTTCGTGCAAAGACTGCGAGGTGAAGGCATCGAAGTCATCATTGCCTGAATTTATTAATGATCGTTTGTTTTGAAAACGATCATAAAATCGATCTAAGGATCAAAAAAAGTGCAAAAATTGAAAAATAATGCTTGCCAAATGAGCAAAGTGGTCCTATCCTGTGGGTAATGGAGACCGGAACTTGTCGATATGATCGAAATATGTTCTTCGACACGAGACCGAGTCTACCCCGCTAGGAGGCGTATAATGAAAAGAACCAGGATCATCGCCGCGATTCTAGGACTGATTATCGTCATGTCGGCAGCCGCACAGGCGACCCAGACCTTCAAGGTAGCCTACATTCCCACCAGCATCGGCCAGCCCAACACCAACGCATGGCTCGAAGGCATGATGCGCGTCTTCCGCAAGTACCCCAACGTCAAGGTCCAGTCCTTCGATCCCCAGCTCAAGGCCGAGCTCCAGGTATCCTTCATGGACGACGTCATCAA
>CAZRYP010000192.1:0-4087 GCA_964604295.1 uncultured Treponemataceae bacterium | reverse complement strand
CAGAAATACGACGCCATAGTGCTTCAGGCCCAGGATGCCGCGGCGCTCTCGGCCTCAGTCAAGGCCGCTGAAGCCAAGGGCATTCCAGTCATCACCGTCAATCTTGCCACCCTGCAGAAACACACTGCCAGCGTTCAGATGGCCGACATTTCGGCCGGTTACCTCGTCGGCAAGGAAATGGGCAGGCAGATCGGCGGAAAGGGAAATGTAGCCATAATCCAGTCGCCCCCCGGAGCTCTCCTGGGCGTCAACCGCGAGAAGGGATTCCGCCAGGCCATCGCCGAACTCTATCCCAACATCAAGATCGTCGGCGCCCAGAGCGCCGAGGGATGGAAGAAGGAGATCGCCATCACGATCATGAACAGCTTCCTCCAGGCCAACAAGCAGCTCGACGGCGTGTTCGCGGTGAACGACAACATGGCCGAAGGCGCCATGATCGCCGCCGAAGCGGCGGGCCGGCTCTCGCAGATCAAGATATGGGGCGCCAACGGACAGAAGAGCACCATCGCTCTCATCGAGCAGGGCAAGCTCGCAGGAACCGCCTACAACAACTGTTTCGAGCAGGGTTCCCTCATAGCCCAGATGGTATACGAAAGGCTTGTCAACAAGCTGGGGCCATCCAAGGATCCCGAGACCAAGGTCATCCAGATACCGCCTTTCGCCGCTATGTTTGAAACCGTGAAGCAGATTCCCCTCGAGGATCGCTGGTAAATTTCGCCAAGCCCGGACGGTTGCGAGGCTGAAGCCCCGCAACCGTCGTCCCGCCCGGAGGCCCCTCCATGTCGAGTCATGCCGTACGCCGAATAATTCTTTCAGGATTGATGGTACTCGTCGTCGCGATGATCACCATCGTGAATCCTGTATTCCTGAGCGTCGGGAACATCATGAAACTCCTGCAGGAGGCTTCCCAGACGGGTATCGTCGCGGTTGGATTCACGCTCGTGATGATCACCGGCGGCATCGATATGTCCATAGGCGCCGTCATAGCCGTGACGTCGATGGTCTGCGTCAATTTCCTGTCCTACACGCATCTCCCCGTATGGGTCTTCGTCCCCATCAGTCTTCTCGTGGGCGTTTTCACAGGACTTTTCAACGGCTGGTTCATCACCCGCTTCAAGCTGCCTGAATTCATAGTCACCCTGGCGTCCAAGAGCATACTCACGGGGCTCGCCCTCGTGATCGCCGTCAAGGATTCGATGGGCTTCGTCCAGAACGTTTATATCCAGAACGAATCCTACCTATGGTTCGGCGGCCAATCCTTCGACCTCGTCTACAGGGCGACCACAGCCTTCCTCATATTGGGAGTGGGCACCCAGATATTCATGAAGATGACCAGGGCGGGCACCAACATCTACGCGACCGGAGCCAATCCCCAGGCGGCCTCCCTTTCAGGCATCAATACCCGGAAGACGGTGATCGGTGTCTATATGTTCTCTGGGCTCTGCGCTTCCATCGCCGCCATCTTCATCTCATCGAGGATGATGACCGCCATGCCCGAACTCGGGATAGGTTCGGAGATGGATGTCATCGCCGCCGTCGTCCTCGGCGGCACTTCCTTTTCGGGAGGCTTCGGCGACATCTGGGGCACGATGCTGGGCGCGCTCTTCATGGCCCTCATCAAGAACGTGATACTCAAGATGGGCATTTCGCCCTGGATACAGCCCATAGTCATAGGCGGCATCATCGTCATCACCGTCATCGTCGATGTTTCGCAGAAGAAACTGGCCGAAAAGCTCGCCACCAAGGCCAAGCTCCGAAGGCTTGCCGCCGAGGGCGGCCGGGCGGCGGCATAGGAAGGAGGGCGTCATGGAATACGACAGCGGAGACGGCACGACCCTCCTGGCATGCAGGGCGGTGACCAAGTCCTATGCCGGACCCCTTGTCCTGGACAAGGTGGATTTTTCGATCCGAAGGGGTGAAGTCCATTCCCTCGTCGGGGAGAACGGGGCGGGAAAATCGACCCTCATCAAGATCATTACGGGCGTGACCAACCGCAATTCGGGCGAGATAGTCTTCGAAGGCTCTCCCATCCCGCTCGAGCATTCGCGCAAGGCATCCCAGGACCTGGGCATCGCCGTCATCTACCAGGAACTCAGCCTGATCCCGGGGATGACGGTCGCCCAGAACATCTTCCTCACGAAGGAACCCTTGATAGGCGGCACCCGGCTCATAGATATCCGCAGGATGAACAGGATGGCCCAGGAACTCATCGACAAGTACAAGTTCCCCCTCAGGGCCACGGATCTCATCGAGAGGATAAGCATCGCGCAGCGCCAGCTGGTGGAGATCCTCAAGGCCCTCTCGGGACATGCATCGCTCATGATAATGGACGAGCCGACAAGTTCCCTGACCAAGACCGAAGTGGAGATGCTCTTCGACATCATCCACACGCTCAAGGCCGAAGGCATCAGCGTTCTCTATATCTCGCACAGGATGGAGGAAGTCTACAAGCTTTCCGACAGGGTGACGATCCTGCGCGACGGAAAGCTCGTGTCGGTTCTCGAAAAGGATCAGATCAGCCCCTCAGAGATCATAAGGCTGATGATAGGCCACAAGCTGGAGGAAACCGATCTCCATCATCGCCTGGAGCCCAGGGAAGGCAAGGTGGTGCTTGATGTGCAGGGGCTCACTTCCGTCGGGAAGTTCGAGGATATCTCTTTCCAGTTGCATGAAGGAGAGGTCCTGGGCATAGGCGGCCTGGTGGGATCGGGAAGGACGGAGTTGGTGCGCGCCCTTTACGGAGCGGACGACTTCGATGCGGGAACCGTGAAGTATCTCGGGGAACCTTTCATCCCCGATGTGCAGAGCTCCATAGCCCTGGGCATAGGATTCATACCCGAGGAAAGAAGGCTGCAGGGCATCCTGTCTACCCAAACCATCACGAGGAACATCGGCATCGCCAACCTGGACAGGCTCGCCCCCAAGGGCGTCGTGAACGGCAAGGCCGAACGTCTATATTCCGAGAAGGGAATAAAGCTGTTGAACGTCAAACCGCCCAATCCCGACCACCTGGCGGGGAATCTCTCGGGAGGCAACCAACAGAAGGTTGTCCTCGCGAAGTGGCTCGTGCGCGATCTGAAGTTGATCTTCATCGACGAGCCCACGGTCGGCATCGATATCGGCGCGAAGGAAGAAATCTACGATCATATAAGAAAACTTGCGGGGCAAGGGGTTTCGGTCATTCTAGTCTCCTCCGACCTTCCGGAACTCACGAGGCTTTCGGATCGCGTGCTCGTCCTGCGGAAGGGGCGGATCTTCCATGAGTTCAAGGCATGTGTCCTGACCGGCGAGATGATACTCCGAGCAGCGTCGGGGATCCTGGAGGAAGCCCATGAAGATTAAGCCCCTAGCCACGGAAATCCGGCTTCTCCTCGTTCTGGCTCCCCTGATGGCGGTGCTCTCGATCCTGTCGCCGAGGTTTCTCACTTTAGACAACCTGACGAATGTCGTGTGGTCGGTCTGCCTCATCGGCATCCTGGCTTCGGGAGCCATCTATCCGCGCATCACCGGAGGAATAGACCTCTCCCTGGGATCGATGGCGGCCTTGACCGGCATCATCGTCGACATGTTCATGAACCGCTTCGGAATCCACTGGATTCCTTCCATCCTGATGACGGTGGCCATCGGCGGCCTCATCGGACTCTTCAACGGCTTCATAGTCGCGAAGATAAAAGTGCCGGCCTTCGTCGTGACCATGGCGGCCAAGACTTATCTCTACGGCGTCGGCCTCGTGGTCTCGCAGGGCGCCATGCTCGCCATTCTCAAGCCCGCGCCTTTCATCGCGATAGGCACGGGACGCTTCCTGGGGCTGCCCATACCGATCTATATCATGTTCGCTCTCACATCGGTCAGCCAGTTCGTCCTGAAGAAAAGCGCCTTCGGCAGGAAGGTCATGGCGGTCGGAGCCAACGAGGTTGCGGCTAGACTCTCGGGCGTGGATCCCGACAGGATCAGGCTGGCAGCCTACACGATCTCCGGCGTGACTTCCGCGATCGGAGGAGTCGTCCTGGCATCCCTCACCCAGCAGGTATTCGCGGCCGCGGCTTCGGGCATAGAGCTCGAAGTGATGACCGCACTCGTCATAGGC
>CAZRYP010000191.1:2463-5405 GCA_964604295.1 uncultured Treponemataceae bacterium | reverse complement strand
TATATGGATAATATAATATCGAAAAAGTCCGGCTTTATCCCCGATGATATAAGGATTTAAAAAGTCTTCCGGCATTCTTCAGCTTGACCGTTTTCGCTTTTTCAGGTTAAAATTCCGCGATTTCCCACCCATTCATCGTGTCCACTCCCAGAATTACCAGGACGGGGACACGCACGAAAGCGGATTTTACCTGCAAAGGAGACTTTTTCCGCCATGGCAGTAAAGACCTTTAGAGGCGGAGCGCATCCGCCCGAAAGAAAAGACCGGTCGAGCAGCCTCGCGGTCGAACGTCTGCGCGAGGTCAAGCAAGTCGTCGTTCCCGTCAACCAGCATTTCGGAGCACCCCTCCAGCCGCTGGTGAAGGTGGGCGACATTGTGAAGCGCGGACAGAAGATCGCTGACGCCGAGGGAAGAATGACGGTCCCCGTCCATTCCCCCATAGCCGGTATCGTCAAGAAGATCGAGCCGAGGACCCAATCGAACAATTCGGACGGTCCCTGCATCATCATCGAAGCCCTGCCCCCGGTCGCCGAAGGTGAACCCGCGAGGAACCCCGAGGATCTCGTCGACTTCCTCCCGCCCCTCGACGCCTTCGTCTGCACCAAGGAAGATGCCTTGGCGCGCGTCCGCGCCGCGGGCATCGTGGGAATGGGCGGCGCCGGATTCCCGACCCACGTCAAGCTGGCTCCCTCCAAGCCCATAGCCGTCGTGATAGCGAACGGCGCCGAGTGCGAACCCTTCCTGACGATCGACGAGCGCACGATGATCGAGCGCGCCGAGGATGTCGTGGAAGGCGTGGCCATCACGATGAAGATCGTGAACGCCCTCGAGGGCGTCATCGCGGTGGAGGAGAACAAGGTTCACGCCGTCCCCCTCCTCGAGAAGGCGATAGCCTCCAGCCCGCGCACGAGAAGCGGCATGAAGATCCGCGTCCAGCTCTTGAAAACCAAGTATCCCCAGGGCGGCGAGAAAATGCTGATCACCGCCATCACCGGCAGGGAAGTGCCCTCGGGCGGCCTGCCCATGGATGTGGGCTGCGTCGTGCAGAACATAGGCACCCTCTGCGCCATGGTGGACGCTTTCAGGGAAGGCAAGCCTCTCATCGAGCGGGGCCTCACCATAACCGGCGGGGCATGCGCGAAGCCCGTCAACGTGATAGCGCCGATCGGCACGCCGGTCGCCGACATCATCGCCGCGGGCCTGGCCCAGGCCGACGATGCCGCGATCGCGATGGTGGTCTACGGCGGACCCATGATGGGCGTGGCCGTGCCTTCCTACCAGATCCCCGTCCAGAAGAACACCTCGGGCGTCCTCCTCATGAACGCCGAGGAAGCGAAGCACTTCGAGGAAGAGACCTGCATCCGCTGCGGCCGATGCATGAGGGCCTGCTCCTGCAGGCTTTCGCCGGCCCTCCTCGCCATAGCGGTGGAAAGCGGCGACTACAAGGACGCCGAGAAGATCGGTCTCCTGGACTGCATCGAATGCGGAACCTGCTCCTTCGTCTGCCCGGCGCACAGGCACCTCGTCCAGCGCTTCAGGGTCGGCAAGCAGATCCTGCGCGCAATGAAGCAAAAGGAGGCCCAGAATGCCCGCTAAAGGCATGATTCTCTCCTCGAGCCCCCACTCGTTCACGCCGGTGAGCACCTCGCGCATGATGCTTTCCGTCATCATCGCCCTCATCCCCGCCGCGGGCTACGGCGTCTACCTCTACGGGCTCTCCGCCCTCGCCCTCATCCTCGTGTCGGTGGCTTCGGCCGTCGCGGCCGAGTATGTCTTCCGCAAGGCGATCAAGGCCCATACCACGATCGGCGACTTTTCAGCCGTCATCACGGGACTCCTCCTGGCCCTGATCCTCCCCCCCGCAACCCCGCTCTGGATGGCCGCCCTGGGCGCCGTCTTCGCGATCGTGGTGGCCAAGGAATTCTTCGGCGGCTTGGGCGCGAATCCCTTCAATCCCGCCCTGATCGGGCGCGCTTTCCTCCTGATGAGCTTCCCTGCCGCCATCACGACCTGGTCCATGCCCAACGGCCTGACGCTCGCGGCCGACGCCATGAGCACGGCCACGCCCCTCGCCCTCGTCAAGCAGGGCGTCCCGCTCGCCGATGTCGCGGCCTATTTCGGGGCCAGCGACCTGGGCGGCCTTCTCCGCCAGCTCTTCATGGGATACCGCTCCGGCTCACTCGGCGAAAGCTCGATCCTCCTCATCGCGCTGGGCGGCCTATTCCTCGTGGGCATCGGCGTGGTCCAGTGGATCGTGCCCGCCGCGGTGCTCGGTTCGGCCTTCCTCTTCTCCTGGATTCTCGGCATGAACCCCCTCTTCACCGTGCTGACGGGCGGACTCGTCTTCGGTGCCTTCTTCATGGCGACCGATTACGCGACGAGGCCCCTCACCCCGGTGGGCCAGGCTCTCTTCGGCATCGGAATCGGCCTCATCACCGTCGTGATCAGGAAATTCGGCGGATTCCCCGAGGGCGTGACCTACGCGATCCTCATCATGAACATCGCCACCCCCTTCCTCAACAAGATCAGGGTCAGGAAGTACGGCTTCGTGCCTCCCGTGAAGCCTGCGAAACCTTCCAAGGAGGCAGGCAAATGAAGAGCATAGCCAAACTCGGCTTCGTGCTGGCGCTTTTCGCGGTGGCCGCGTGCGCGAGCCTCGCCGTGGTCTACTCCATCACCAAGCCCCAGATCGAAGCCCAGGACCAGCTGGCCCTGACCGCTTCCCTGAAGGAAATCTTCCCCGAAGCAGAAACCTTCGAGGACATCGGCGCGACCGTCGCCTCGGCCGACCCCGACATCAAGTTCCTGAGCGCGATGCTCGCGAAGAGCGGGACGGCCCCCCTGGGCGTCGCGATCAAAGCTTCGGGCGCCAGCTACGGCGGGCCGGCCGTCCTCCTCGTGGGCGTCTAGCTCAACAGGAGCATAGCCGGCGTGCGCGTGCT
>CAZRYP010000191.1:0-2453 GCA_964604295.1 uncultured Treponemataceae bacterium | reverse complement strand
AAGAACCCTGGCTACTTCGTCAAGAAAGCCGAGAAGATAAGCTTCCCTGGCCAGTTCACCGGCAAATTCATCACCGACGCCTTCGAGGTGAAGAAGGATGTCATCGCCATCACCGCGTCGACCATCACCTCCAAGGCCCTGACGCGCATCATCAGGACGGCGGCCGATGCGGCTTCGCTGTGGCTCGAGAATTCGACGGTGACCGAGCCGGCCGCGGCTGAGCCGGCCGCCGGCCCGACGGGAGGGAAGTGACATGAAAAGCCTCTGGAAAACCTTCAAGCAGGGCATCATCTACGAAAACCCCCTGCTCATGCTCATGATCGGACTCTGCTCAGCCCTCGCCGTCACTTCCAGCGTGAACAACGCCATAGGCATGGGTCTGGCGATGACCTTCGTCCTCCTCTTCTCGGAGATATTCATCTCCCTGTTCAGGAAGGCGATTCCCTCCTCGGCCCGAATGCCGATCTTCATCATCATCATAGCGGCCTTCACCACCATGGTGGACCTTGTGATGAAAGCCTACTTCCCCGAGCTCTCGAAGAGCATGGGCGTGTTCATTCCCCTCATCGTCGTCAACTGCATCATCATGGGACGGGTCGAAGCCTTCGCCTCCAAGCAGAAAGTGATGCCGGCGATCTTCGACTCGTTCGGCATGGGCCTGGGCTATACCTGGGTCATGGTCGGCATAGCGGCCGTCCGCGAGATCCTCGGCAACGGGACCTTCGCCGAACTGCAGCTGATGCCCCAATCCTACCAGCCGATCCTCTTCTTCATCCTTCCGCCGGGCGGATTCCTGGTGTTCGGCCTCTTCATCTCGTTCAACATCTGGCTTAAGAACAGGATGCAGAAAACGGCCAAGGAGCGTGCATAATGGATCTGATGAAAATATTCCTCGTCGCCCTGCTCGTGAACAACGTCGTCCTGATGCGATTCCTGGCCCTCTGCTCCTATGTCGGGATGACGAACGACGTCGGACAGTCGGTCGGCATGGGCTTCGCGGTCACCTTCGTCACCGTCCTCGCGACGGCGGCGACCTGGCCTCTCTACCATTTCGTCCTTCTCCCCCTCGGCCTGCAGTTCCTCCAGATCCTGGTGTTCATACTCGTCATCGCGAGTCTCGTGCAGCTGGTCGAGTTCTATCTGAAGAAGAACATCCCGGGCCTCTACGCGGCCATGGGCATCTACCTGCCGCTGATAACCACCAACTGCGCCATCCTCGCCGTGACCTTCGAGAACATTTCGTATAAATACAGCTTCATCCAGTCGATCGTGTATTCGGTCGGCGTCTCGCTCGGTTATCTTCTCGCGATGGTTCTCCTCGCGGGCGTCCGGGACAGGATGAAGACGAGCCCCGTGCCTAAATTCCTTCAGGGGACGCCCATCCTCTTCATCGCTTCCAGTCTCCTGGGCGTCGCCTTCATGGGATTTTCCGGGCTGATCAAATAGGGGAAGGCAAATGATCATCATCATCATCACAGTGGTTTTTTCGGCCATCCTCGCCTTCGTGCTGGGAACGGCGCTGGGCTTCTTCCAGCAGAAGTTCAAGGTCGAACGCGATCCGAAGATCGACGAGGTGCGCGCGGCCCTGCCCGGCGCCAATTGCGGCGGCTGCGGATTCCCCGGCTGCGACGGATACGCCGAGGCGGTGGCCACGGGCCGCGCGCCGACGACGAAATGCTCCGCGGGCGGCGCGTCGACGGCCGACGCCGTGTCCCAGATCATGGGCGTCAACGCTTCTGCCGAGGATCTCGTGACAGTCCTGCTCTGCCAGGGCACCAAGGATCTCGCGGTTTCCAAGGGCGACTATATCGGCATCAAGACCTGCCGGGCTGCCAAGCTCTCGACGGGAAGCGTGAAGACCTGCGCCTGGGGATGCCAGGGACTGGGCGACTGCGTGGCGGTCTGCAAGTTCGACGCCCTCGCCATGGAGGAGGACGGTCTTCCCCATGTGAACTATGAAAACTGCACGGGTTGCGGCATGTGCGTGACCGAGTGTCCGCAGAAGCTTTTCACCCTGGTGCCGCGCGGCAAGAAGGGCTCGATCGTCCTTTGCTCCAACAGGAACGTGATCAAGGCGAACGTGATGAAGACCTGCAAGACAGGCTGCATCAAGTGCGAGATCTGCGTGAAGAACTGCCCGGAGAAGTGCATCGCGATGGTGAACGGTATTCCCGTCACCGATTACTCGAAGTGCACCTCCTGCGGCGTCTGCGTGCAGAAGTGCCCGACTCACTGCTACAAGCTGCTCGAAACCGATGTCATGGGCGAAAAGAAAAAAGTGCCCGTCATGGCATGAGTCCGGAATTTGTAGTATCGAAGCGGCGCCTCCGGGCGCCGCTTTTTTTTTGCCGTCAGCTCATGCGAGGCTCATAGTGTACCGCGCGGCGCTTGGCAAGTCTCTTCACGGCCATCCAGCAGCGATCACTGCCGGGTGAGGCCTCCCATGGCCGCCC
>CAZRYP010000190.1:0-5416 GCA_964604295.1 uncultured Treponemataceae bacterium | reverse complement strand
AAGGCTCTCGCCTCAGGCGGAATCATGAATACGGGCGAGAAGCGGATGGTCCTCCACCATCTCGCGAGAGGACGGCTCTTCGGGACGATCAGCTCCTCGGGCGGGGATATCCGCAATTTCTACGAAGGTGAGCGGGAGAAGGCGGCCGATTTCGCGGCGGCCGTCCATGGCGGAGCCATCCGCGGCTCGACGGGCAAGCCTTTTGCCGCCGCCGTTCAGATAGGCATAGGCGGCTCCGACCTGGGCCCTCGCGCGGTCTATATCGCCCTTGAACGCTGGGCGAGGGCGGAAGGTCGCCTGAAGATGAAGGCCCATTTCATCTCGAACGTGGATCCCGACGATGCGGATCAGGTGCTGCGCGGCCTCGACCTCGAAACCACGCTCTTCATTCTGGTTTCCAAGAGCGGCACGACCCAGGAGACGCTCGCGAACGAAACCCTAGTGAGAAACCGCCTCGAGTCGGCCGGCCTCGATGCCTCCAGACATCTCGCGGCAGTGACGAGCAGGACTAGCCCTCTCGCGCAGAATCCAGGCTATATCGCCAGCTTCTACATCGACGATTTCATCGGCGGCCGTTATTCGACCTCGAGCGCCGTCGGCGGAGTCATTCTCTCCCTGGCCTTCGGTCCCGAAACCTTCGCCGATTTCCTGGAGGGAGCCCATGCCGCGGATTCATCGGCCATGGAGCCCTCCCTCCGAGGGAACGCGAGCCTTCTCGACGCCATGATCGGTCTCTACGAGAGGAATGTACTGGACATGCCCGCCACGGCCGTCCTGCCCTACTCCGAAGGCCTGACGCGCTTTCCCGCCCATCTCCAGCAGCTGGACATGGAGTCGAACGGCAAGTCGGTCAACCGCGATGGCGAGGCTTTGAGCTACAAAACCGGTCCTGTGGTCTTCGGGGAACCGGGAACCAACGGGCAGCATTCCTTCTATCAGCTTCTCCATCAGGGCACGGATATTGTCCCCCTCCAGTTCATCGGGTTCGCCGAAAATCAGTTTTCGGAGGATGTGCTCTCCATGGGCACCTCCTCCAGGCAGAAACTCGTCGCCAACCTCCTCGCCCAGATCGTCGCCTTCGCCAGGGGCAAGGATGAGGGGAACTCCAACAAGCGCTTCGCGGGAGGGCGGCCTTCCACCTTCATCCTGGGAAAGAGGCTGGGTCCGAGACAGATGGGAGCCCTCTTCGCCCACTTCGAGAACAAGATCATGTTCCAGGGCTTCGCCTGGAACATCAATTCCTTCGACCAGGAAGGCGTGCAGCTGGGCAAGCTGCTCGCGAACAGGATGCTCTCGATAATGCAGGGCGAGAAGACCGAGGAGGTCGTGCTGGCCTCCATGGCGAAGCTGGCCGGTTTCCTCGAATGAAGGGAGAGCACAGTCCGGGCGGTCCCGCCGCGCGGGCGTCGGCCGCGCGGCCCCTCATCGCCTTCACGGGGGGGGGCACTGGCGGGACTCGCCGTGATCCAGGCTCTCAGGGAAAAGGGCTTCGCCGGACGCATCGCCTGGATCGGCTCCCGCAAACCCCTGGACAGGAGCATCGTCGAAAAGGAAGGCATTGAATACTATGCCATCCCCTCGGGCAAGCTGCGCCGCTCCCTGAGCCTCAGGAACCTGGCCGACGCCTTCGGGGTCCTGGCGGGATTCTTCGCCGCCAAGCGCCTCCTGGCCGTGCTCCGGCCTGTCCTCCTCTTCTCGAAGGGCGGCTATGTGAGCGTGCCTCCCTGCAGGGCCGCGGCCTCCCTCGGGATCCCCTACTACACCCACGAATCGGATGCGAGCCCCGGGCTAGCCACCCGGCTCAACGCGGGAAGGGCGGCCAGGATATTGCTGAGCTGGCCCGGGACCGCTGCCATGCTCGCTCCCGCCCTTCTGGCCAAGGCCGAGGTCGTGGGCAATCCCGTCAGACCCGGCCTCTTCAGGGGCGACGCGGAGAGGGGCAGGAGGATCATCGGCGCTCCGTCGGGCCTCCCCGTCGTCTTCTTTGTCGGGGGCAGCCAGGGTTCCAGGCAGGTAAACGAAATAGTCCAGGCCATAAGGCCCGCCCTCGAAGGAAAAGCCTTCCTGGTCCACCAGACGGGCAGGGAACTGTTCGATGCCGGCCTCAATGCGAAAAAACCGGGATCCTATATCGCCCTGCCCTATATCGGGGAAGAGATGAGCGATATCCTGGCCGCGGCGACGATCGTCGCGGGAAGGGCGGGAGCGGGCACAGTGTGGGAATCGGCCGCTCTCGGCAAGCCGATGGTCCTCATTCCGCTGGCGGGAAGGGGCACGAGGGGCGATCAGGTCGAGAACGCGGAAACGGCGGAGAAGGCCGGGGCGGCAGTATGCCTCTCCGGGGAAAATGCCGCGCCTGAGGCAGTCCTGAAGGCGATTTCAATGTATCTTGAAGACGCGTCGGCGCTCGAGGCCGCTGGAAGGGCCGGAGCGGCGCTCTGCACGGTGAAGGACGCCGAAGGCAGGCCTGAGCTTTCTGCTGAGTACATAGCCGATATGATCCTCAAGGACATCGGCCAGGCTCGAGGAGGAACCCAATGAGCACCATGGACTGGATCTTTACGGGCATAGTCATAATTCTCGCCGCCCGCTGTTTCGTGCGCGGCTTCGTCCAGGAACTCCTCTCCGTGGCGGCCTACGCGGTGGGTCTTTTCGCCGGACTTCTCTTTTCCAATACGGTCATAAACTTCGCCGCAGCGAAGCTGGGCACGGGAGGGCTTCCCCCCTCCGTCCAGTACGTCATCGCCTTCATCATCTGCTTCGTGGCCGGATTCCTCGTCATGAAGCTCATCGAAAAGCTCATCCGCGAGGGGCTCGAGGCCGCGAACCTCGACATTTTCGACAAAGTCCTGGGCCTCGCGCTCGGCATAGCCGAAGGTCTCGCCATCGTGGCCCTCGTCCTCGTGATCATGGAAATCCAGCCCTTCTTCGACCTCAAGGCCGCCCTCGAGGAATCCCTCTTCGCCGGAACCATCCTGCCCCTCATCGGTCCGACCATCAACGAGACCCTGAAACCGGCGCTCAGCGGCACAGGCGGATCCCTGAACCTCCAGAACCTCTTCAGGAAGAAATAGGCAGCCATGTACGAGAACTTGCTCGACCAGGACGGAATCAAGGCATCCCTCTCCGGCGATGTCGGAAGCGGATCGGTGCCGCCCGCCCTCCTTTTTTCCGGTCCGCCGGCCTCGGGAAAAATGACGGCGGCGCTGGAAACCGCCAGAGTCCTTTCCTGCACGAGGCAGGGCGCATGGAACTGCTCCTGTCCCGATTGCCTGCGCCACAGGTTGCTGCTTCACGGCGACCTGCTGCTTTTCGGAAAGCGCAGTTTCCCCGAGGAAATCGCGGTGGCCAAGGAGTTCCTGTCAAGGAGCCCCGGGCAAGCCTCGGCCTACTTCTTCCTCCGCTCGATCCAGAAGCTCCTGGCCAGGTTCAATCCCCAGCTCTGGACGGGCGAAGAGACAAGGCTGGGCAAGGCGGCGGGCCTCATCCAATCCATCCAGGAAGCCCTGGATCCCATCGATCCCGAAATCCTGGCCGGGGGCTTGCCCGATCCTGTCGCCAAGGCCGCGGAATCGGCCTCCGCCGACGCGCTCTCCCTCGAAGCCCTCGTCCCCGAGACTCCCGGCGTCTTCATGGTGCGCAACATGGAGGTATGGGCGCAGCTCGCCCCCGCGGGGAGACGCAAGACCGTCATCATAGAGAACGCCGACAGGATGCAGGACTCGGCCAGGAACGCCATGCTCAAGATTCTCGAGGAACCGCCGGAAACCGTGCGCTTCATCCTCCTCACAAGCAGGCGCGCTTCGATGATGGCGACCATACTCTCGCGTTCGAGGCTCTACGCCTTCGCGCCGAGGGACGCCGCGGCGGCCGCCCGCGTCATATCCCGGGTATTCAAATCCGATGAGATGGCTCCGAGCCTCCAGTCGTATTTCGAGTCGCGCATTCCCTTCCCCCCTTCCCTCGCGAAGCTCCACGCGGAGCGGTTCGCCGGCAGGATACTTCTGGACCTGGGCGACGAAAGCCTCGCCGGCGGCCCTTACTGCCGCGCCCTTGCGCTGGACGCGACCAGGACGGGAAAATCCATGCCGGAACTCCTGGAAGAGCTTGGCGAGGCAACGGGAGGATTCGGCGCCAGGGACAAATCAATGTCCGGCTCCTTCACCCACTTCATCAGGGCGCTGCTCGCCGTCTTCTCCGGCCTCCTGGGAGAATCGGCGGGGCAACCGGCCGTCGTCGCGCTCGTGGACCGCTGGTCGCGGCTCGCCCGCGAGGCATCCGTTCAGTACGGCTCCTTGAACAGGAACCCTGACCTGCTCATCAAGGTTCTCGCCACATCCTTCGGAGACGGCATATGAGATCTTCATTCCTGGAAAAAGCCCTGTCCAGGGCGGACAAGCTGACGAACGAGCAGCTCCGCTCCCTCTTCAACGAACTCGTGCTTTCGAACGACAGGCTGGAGGCCGCCCTTCAGTCCATGTTCGACGGGATCGTCGTGTGCAACCTGGACCACGAGCCCGTCCTCATCAACAAGTCCGCGGAGAGGATCCTGCGCATCCAGGGAGGCTGGGGCTCCAGCCCCTTCTGGATGACGATGGCGGACGAGGAGCTCAAGGACTTTTTCTACCTGGCACTCACCTCGGAGGAAACCATCCTCGGACGCGAGTTCGCCCTCCAGAGCTCGGGCGGAACGAGGATCATCGCGATCAGCCTCTCGGCCCTGCTTTCGGGGGACAGGATAGCGGGGACGATCATCCATATCGAGGACATCACCGACAAGCGCAGGAAGGAAACCCAGCTGAGGCGGGCCGAGAGCCTGGCGGCCCTGACCACCCTCGCCGCCGGCGTCGCGCATGAGATCAACAACCCCCTCGGCTCGATTTCCATCAGGATACAGCTCCTCGAAAAGCTCATACGCACGGAAAAACCCGACAAGGCCGCCATGTCCAAGCATCTCGATATCGTGAAGGAGGAAATGGAAAGGCTCAAGCATATCGTCGTGGACTTCCTCTTCGCGGTGAGGCCCATGGACATACAGCTCCTGAGCGAAAATCCAGGTCCCATAATCGAGCAGATCGCCGACTTCGTCCAGCCTGAAGCCGACAGGAAGGGGATCGACGTGAAGCTGGACATCGGAGCCGATCTGCCGCGCGTCCTCATGGACAAGAGGCACATCAAGCAGGCCCTTCTCAATCTCATCCAGAACGCGATGGCCGCGATGCCCGAAGGCGGAACCCTCGGGATCCTGGCCGAAGTCGCGGACGACGAACTCAGGATATCGGTCTCGGATACGGGCACGGGAATTCCCGAGGAACTGCTCACGAAGATATTCGAGCCTTACTTCACGACGAAGAAAAACGGCACCGGCCTGGGCCTCACGATCACGTTCAAGATCATCAAGGAACACGCGGGCGAA
>CAZRYP010000189.1:0-5454 GCA_964604295.1 uncultured Treponemataceae bacterium | reverse complement strand
CCACCCTGTAAGGAGTCACTATGTCGTTCGCCACAGACCAGATCAGAAACATCGCCATAGCCGGCCACGGGAGTACCGGCAAGACAACGCTGCTCGAACACATTCTCTTCCAGGGCGGAGCGATTTCCAAGCCTGAAACCATCGAATCCGGGAAGACCGTCAGCGACTTCGGCGAAGATGAGATCGCGCGCAAGATTTCCGTTCGCTCCAGCCTGTCCCACTGCGCGGTTCGGGACGCCAAGATCAACTTCATGGACACTCCGGGATCCTCGGATTTCGTCGGCGAAGTCATCCTGGCCTTCAGGGCATGCGAGAGTGCCCTCATCCTCATCGATGCCAGGACAGGCGTCCAGATCGAGACCATAAAGCTCTGGAGAAACCTGGATTCCCGAGCCAAGCCCAGGATGGTCTTCGTCACCAGGATGGATGAGGACAGAGCCTCCTTCGATGCGGCTCTCGAGGATATCAAATCCAAGTTCAAGGCCGTGCCCGTTCCCGTCACCATTCCCATGGGGGAAGGCCCCGGGATCAAGGGCGTCATCGATGTCATCAATTCCAAGGCATACCTTAAGCCCGCAACCGGAGACCAGAAGGAAATCGCCGCCGATGTGCCCGCCGAATACAAGGAAGCCCTCGAGACGGCGCGTCTCCAACTCTTTGAAGCGGCCGCCGAAGGCGACGACGAGCTTATGGAGAAATATCTCCTCGAAGGCCAGCTCAGCCAGGATGAGATGATCCTCGGCCTGCGCGAAGCCCTCGCCTCGGCCAAGGTCGTCCCGGCCTTCGCCGGTTCGGGGTTGAAGAATATCGGCACGGCGGCCCTCCTCGACTTCATGGTCGCGATGGCTCCCACTCCCCTCTCGCACGGCGTCGAGGAAGTGAAGGACTCGGACGGCAATCCTCTCGATGTCAACGTCGACCCGTCTAAGCCTGCTTCGGCCATGGTCATCAAGACCCAGATCGACCAGTTCTCCGGACGGCTCTCCTTTGTCAAGGTCATCACCGGCACGCTGGCGCCCGAACTGGAAGTCATCAATGTCCGTGACAGCCGCAGGGAACGCCTCTCCAAGCTCTATACGGCCCAGGGCAAGAAAATAGAGGAAGTCCCTTCCCTCCCAGCCGGCGATATCGGCATCATCGCGAAGGCCGTCAGCTTCAAGACGAACGATACGATCTCCGCCATGGACAAGCCATTCACCTACAAGCCCCTGAGGCTCCCCACTCCCGTCCATCTCATCGCCATCTCAGCCTCGAACAAGAAGGAAGAGGACAAGCTCAACGAACTCCTCCTGAAGGCCACCGAGGAGGATCTCACCTTCCAGGTAACCTACAACGGGGAGACCAAGGAAACCGTGATCGCGGGCATGGGCGAGCTGCAGATCAACATGATCCTCGACAAGATACGGAATTTCGCCAAGATTTCGGCCGAGACGAGAATCCCCCGAGTGGCGTACAGGGAAACCATCACCAAGAAATCGGGAGCCGAGTACACCCACAAGAAGCAGACCGGCGGCCACGGGCAGTACGCCCGCGTCGTCTTCGAGGTCGAACCCCTGGAACGCGGTACGGGCTACCAGTTCGAAAACAAGCTGTTCGGCCAGTCCGTATCGCGCGGTTTCATCCCCGGCATCGAGAAGGGCATCCATCAGGCCATGGAAAACGGTGTCGTCGCCGGCTATCCCGTCGTGGACGTCAAGACCGCCATCACGGACGGAAAGGAACACCCCGTCGACTCCTCCGAAATGGCGTTCAAGCTGGCTTCACGCGGCGCGTTCCGCGAAGCCATGCGCCTGGCCTCGCCCGTCCTCCTGGAACCCATCATGGATCTCAAGGTCTTCGTCGAGGAGAAGAACCTCGGCGACGTGATGTCCGATCTCTCTGGACGCCGCGGAAGGATTTCCGGCCAGAACCCCATGGGCGGCGGCATCGTGGAAGTCGATGCCCAGGTACCTCAGGCCGAACTCCTCCGCTATGCCATCGATCTCCGTTCCATGACCTCGGGAACAGGTTCCTTCGAAGTGGACTTCTCCCATTACGCTCCCATCACCGGCAAGATCGCCGAAGACGTCACCAAGGCCGCCCAGGCCTTCAAGACGGCCGAGGCCGAAGAGGAGTGATCGGGAATACGATCCAGAATCTGAAAGGAAGATAAAAAGAGGCTGCCCGGCGAAATGGGCAGCCTCTTTTTATGCGGTTTCCGATAGGGCTATCCTGTAGCCGACCCCGGGTTCAGTGACTATTAGCGCCGGGTGCTCGTCATCCTGTTCCAGTTTGCGCCTCAGGGCTCGGATATGAACCCGTAGACTTCCTTCCTCCGATTCTCCTGCCGGTCCCCATACCTCCCGCAGAAGCCGGTCGCGCGTTACGATCTTCCCTGAATGACGCAGGAGTATTTCCAGGACGGCATACTCAGTATTTGTCAGATGGATATCCGCGCCCGCCCTTTCGATCTGCCTGGTTTCGAGATCCACGCTGAGGCTTCCCCATCGATGCTTTCTTCCCGCATCCGGCCACTTCCTGCGGCATACCGCAGACAGCCTGGCCAGCAGCTCATCCGTATAGAAAGGCTTCACGATATAATCATCGGCTCCCGCGTCCAGAAGAGCCACAATGTCATCCTGGGAATCCCTCACGGAGATTATTATCACCGGCACAGGGCTCCAGGCACGTATCCTGCCCAGCACTTCGGTCCCGTCCATATCAGGGAGGTTCAAGTCCAGGAGAATGACGTCGGGTTTGGCGCGCATGAGAGTCTGGATCCCCTCGAAGCCGTTGGAAGCTTCGAATACTTCCCAGCCCTTTCCGCCGAGTGCAATCACGAGAAGCCTCCTGATCCTGGCTTCGTCATCCACGACGAGGACCCTCATTCTGTTTCCCCTCCCCTGCAGTCCGGAAAGATCGCCTCGACCTCGAATCCATCCTCGACCTTACGGGCAGAGATGCGGCCGCCATGGGCTTCCGCTATGCCACGGCAGATCGCAAGGCCCAAGCCCAGGCCGCCGGGTTGGTCGCCTTCCGTTCTTCGGAATTTCGAGAAAGGCAGGCGCATACGCTCGTCGCTGAAGCCCGGACCGGCGTCTCTGACGGCTAGAGCAAGCCCTTCACCACATTCCTGAAGGCGCAACTCGACATCGCCGTTTTTGCGCGAATATTTGCAGGCGTTTTCCAGGAGATTGACGGCAAGCCGCCCCACAAGGGCGGCGTCCAACCTGTATTCGCGAGGCTTGGCGGGCAGGGAAATTGAGAAGTGGCGTCCCGCCAAGGCTTCCGCGGTGGCCGCCGAAGCCGTTGCCCCGATGAAGGAAGGTTCGATAGGCTCGAGACAGAGCTTCAGCCTTCCCGATTCCATCCTGCTGATGGAGAGAAAATCCTCCACGACCTTGTTCAGCCTCCCCGCCGAGCACAGGGCGCCTTCGAGCAGTTCGGATCTTGCAATGACATCGGAGGCGATTTCATCGTCCTTGAGCGCGCTGAGCGAACCAGTGATCGTAGTGAGAGGAGTCCGCAACTCATGGGATACAGAATCGAAGAGAACTTTGGCAAGGCGTTCCGATTCAAGCTCCAATATTGCCTTCCTCGAATACTCCTCGGATCGTTCCCGCTCCATGAAAAGCGCGAGGCTTCTTCCCAACGCGGAGAACAGCTCATCATCGCCCGAAGTCCTGCCTTTTTTCGTTTTGATGGAAAAGCCTATGGCCGCGATCGGCCTTTCCCCGGCCCGAGCTGAAATATACCTGAATTCCGCGGATGCCAGCCTCGGCGTGCCTGCGCCGCAGATCTCGCCCGTGGCGGCGCAGGCTTTTGCGGCTTCTTCATCCGCATGGCTAAGCGAAGCGACGCCGCGTAGGCAGTAGGATTCAAGATGGTTGCCGTCGGGCGTGACATAGACGACAGCCGGTCCGCCGTAATAGCGCTCAACGAGTTCCGCGGCGGTGGCTCCTGCGGCTGAAACGGACTTGAGTTCGGCGAATCGTTCCGCCGCCGCCAGAAGCAATGTCGCGACCTTGTCCCTTTTCAGGAGAAGCCGCTCGCGCGAGCGGAGGCCTGAAGAAAGGAATCCCGTGACGGCCGCGACGAGAAAATACAGGCCGAACAGGATGATGTCTTCAGGAGATGCGATGGCGAAGGTGAAACGCGGCGTTATGAAGAAAAAGTTGTAGGCCAAGGAGGAACCGACAGCCAACAGTGCGACAGGTGCCGGATTCGACACGAGCGAAAAGAGGAGTATCGCGGCCAGGTAAAGCAGGGCCACGCTCCTGTTACCCAGAGTCGATTCAAGCGCCATGCAGATAGACGTAACGAGGACCAATACGGCGACCAGGAGCCCGTATTGGCTGAAGGGGGCGCTGAAGGCCTTTACGGCTGAGGCGAGGGCAAAATTCCTGCGGTGAGGCGTGGAATCGCCTACCACGACGACGTCCAGGGTATCGGCTTCCCTGAGCAGCCTGTCGGATATTGTCGCCTTTCCCTGAAAGCGCCCGATGCGTGACAGTCCGGAGCGGCCCACGACAAGCATGGTAGCCCCTCGCACGGCGGCCGCGGCAATCAAAGTCCTCACGACATCAGCCCCTATGACGGTGGCTACCTGCGCTCCCAGATTCCTGGCCAGTGTCAGATTCTCTTCGAGACGATCCCTGTCCTCCCTTCCGAGAATCGCGCCGCCGTCGATATGGAAGGCTATCCAGTCCACATGCATGGCTGCCGCGGCTTTGTGAGCCCACTCCACCAGGCGTACCGAATTGGGAGAGCTGCCTATGCCGACAGCTATCCCTATCCGCTTTTTTGAATTCGCCCCGGACTTTTCAGCCATATCCACTCCGCCTCCACTATCGCGCAAAGCAAGTCTCACGGACAAGCTATCGCCTGGGATTTCTCCCTTTTTCCGTGGTGGCTTCATGCCTTCGCCACAGCACGAAGGCCCAGAGCCCTCCGATTCCCAGCACGATGGCGGCAGCCAACCTGGAGGAATCAACAGGATGGGCGACCAGCTCTCCTCTCTGGATGAGTATGATCGTTTCGGCGTGGATATCCAGATCGCCTCCGTGTTCGGCACAAGCCCGGTACATGATTCCCGTGACCCGTACCCTGTCGCCCTCGACGCCATAAGCGCCGAGCATCGTGTCCGCAGGCACTTTTTCTTTTTCCGTCCACACGGAAACAGCCGTACTTTCTTCCGAAACGCTTAACCATCCGTAATCACCCTGCGGCATAAAATCACCGATGAGCTCCCCCACGATCGCCACGCGCTTCCCGTCGGCTTCCACCGATTCTTCGATAAGTCGAGCCACCTTTACGGTTTCGGTTCCACCTTGCTCGAGGGCTGCCGGGGAAGTAGCTATAGCTAGTATAATATATGATACAGAAATGACCGTTCGGAACTTCGTTACCGGCATCAAAGAGGCCTCCTGCCGAACAATGACCCCAGAAACCCGAGTGAGGCCAGCACTGCCATGA
>CAZRYP010000188.1:4069-5458 GCA_964604295.1 uncultured Treponemataceae bacterium | reverse complement strand
TGAAGATTCTACGAAAATGGTGCGGAATCTAGAAGTTTATCTACGTCAGCCCCTATATTTATAATAACGCATCGAAATTGAGTTGAATTCGCCAGCTTCAAGAAAGAGAATGAAAGACGGAAACTCCAGCTTGGGCGGAGCGTCGTTTATTCCTACGCTCGGAACGACGCAGATCGATGCAAGATCAGTACCATTCCTTTTACTTTTCAATGGTCGAGCCGGAAACGATTTATACAATTCCGGCACACGGACCTTGCGCTTGTGATTCTGTCAGTTTCTGATATTGGTATGTGAAATCCCATGGCAAGAACATCTCGACATTCTGTGCTCCGCGTGTGAACGTGTAATGAAAGTCAGGCAGTCCTGCGGTGAAATCAGCGGCCGGTGATGAAGGAAAGGTCGGCGGTGGCGGCCCAGCCGGCTCCCGCCATGACCAGGGGGATGGCGACGCCTATCGCTGCGTGGGCTGTCACGAGTCCCTGGTGGGCATCATGGTCCCCGCGCTTCAGCGCATCCGTCGTCATGACGCCGATGATGATCTGGCTGGCCATGAGGGCAGCGTGGGTGAAGAAGGACACGAGGTGGATGTCGGAGGCGAGGGTGCGTTCCCCCTTGGGCAGCTTCATGGATAGCCCCGTGACCGCGTTGCCCAGGTACAGGGTTTCTCCCGCGGCGAGGAATCCCACGTGGAGCCAGCGGAGGGCCTGCCCGCTTTCCCACAGAGGGCCGAGCTGGGCGGCTATGGCCGAGCTGTTGTCCTCGTCTATCCCCAGGTTGTCCCTGATCTCGTGGCCTCGGTTCATCAGGTCGAGGGCCCGGACAGCTCCCAGCGCGCCCGCGGCGAAGAGGAGTCCTGTCGAGCCCCAGCCCGCCACCATGTGGTAATTCATCTTGCCGGGGAAATCCAGGAAGGATGTCTTCTCCGCCATGGAAGGGGAAGTCACGGCATCCTGGGCGCCCGCGCCGGCCGCGGCGCAGAGAGCGAGGACGAGAATCATCGCCTTGAACAGGAATTTGCGCATGCGGACTCCTTTTGATCTGCCTGTCCCAGCATAGAATACTTTCCGGGGCTTTGCCAGCTCGCGGGCCGCGGGCGGCGCGGATACCTGGCGGCCGATTCGCGGGATTCTTTTGCCGGGGCCGGGTTTGGCGGGGCTCCTGCCTTGCGGGGGAAGGGGGTTGTTGCTTAACTGGAAAGCTGTATGAAAGAAATCAGGAAGCTCCTTTACCTGATCAAGCCATATTGGAGGCAGGCGGTTTTCGCCCTGGCGACTCTCGTGGCGATGGTCGCCCTCGACCTGGCCGTGCCCAGGCTCGTCGCAAGGATCATAGACAAGGGCATCCGCGAAAAGGACATGTCCGTCGTCCTTTCCACCTCGGCGCTGATGC
>CAZRYP010000188.1:0-4059 GCA_964604295.1 uncultured Treponemataceae bacterium | reverse complement strand
CTGGCCGCCGTCCTGAACAGCAATTCTTCCATAAGGGTGGCCGAGAACCTGGCGCGCGACCTGCGCGACGCCCTCTTCGTCAAGATCCAGGGCTTCTCCCAGGGCAATCTAGACAGGTTTTCCACGGGGAAGCTGATGGTGAGGCTCACGAGCGACTCGAGCGCCGTCCAGAGGCTCTTCCAGGTCTCCCTGCGGATCGGGACCCGCGCGCCGCTCTCCATGATAGGAAGCATCGTGCTCATGTTCGTGACGAGCCCCGCCCTCGCCTCGGCCATGGTGCCCCTCCTCCTGGCCGGCGCGGCGCTGATCGTCGTCTTCAGCGCCAGGATGGAGCCGCTTTTCCGCGCCGTCCAGCAGAGGCTGGACAGGCTCAATACCGTGCTCCAGGAAAACATCGCCGGAGCCAGGCTCGTCAAGGCATTCGTGAGGGCGGACAGGGAGGCGGCGCGTTTCGGAGCCGCCAACGCCGACCTGACCGACGGAACGGTCAGGGTCATGCGCTTCATGTCCTCGATGACTCCCGCCCTGACCATGCTGATCAACGCCGGCATGGTCCTGGTGATCTGGCTGGGAGGGGTCCAGGCCATGGAGGGCAGGCTTTCCCTGGGGCAGATCGTCGCCTTCACGAACTATCTCCTTGCCACGATGCACCCCCTCATCATGATGACCCAGCTCTCCAACACCTGGGCCAACGGCCTGGCCTCGGCCAGGCGGGTCAACGAAATCCTGGACATGGAGCCCGAGGTGCCCGCGCCCGCCGACCCCATGACGCTGCCGGCCGATAGCCCCGGCGGGATCGAGTTCGACCATGTCGGCTTCCACTACGACGGGGAATCCGGACAGGCGGCCCAGGCCGTCCTCGAGGACATCTGCCTCGGGGTTGCGCCGGGCTCGACGATAGCCATACTCGGGGCCACGGGTTCGGGGAAATCCACCCTCGCCAGCCTCATACCGCGTTTCTACGATCCCTCGGCCGGCAGGGTGTCCATCGACGGCACCGACCTGCGCCGGATCGGCCAGGACTCCCTCCTCGGGCGGATAGGCATCGTGCCCCAGGAGACCATCCTCTTTTCCGGCAGCGTTCGGGACAACATCCGCTACGGATGCCCCGAGGCCGGGGAGGAGGAAGTGATCGCCGCCGCCCGGGCCGCCCAGGCCCACGAGTTCATACTCGGCCTGCCCGGGGGCTACGACACTCGCGTCGAGGAGAGGGGCGCCAACCTGTCCGGAGGGCAGAAGCAGCGCATCGCCATAGCGCGCGCCCTCATCCTCAAGCCCTCCATCCTGATCCTGGACGACAGCACGAGCTCCGTGGACGTGGAGACGGAGACGAGGATACAGGCGGCGATCGACAGGACGATGGGCGACACGACCTGCGTCGTCGTGGCCCAGAGGATCAGCACGGTGCTGAACGCCGACAAGATAGTCGTGCTCGACGAGGGGCGCGTCGTGGCCGAGGGCAGGCACAGGGAACTCCTGCGCTCGAGCCCCGTCTACAGGGAAATCTACGATTCCCAGCTGGGCGGCGGGCCTGCCGGGGCGAAGGGCAAGCCTGGGGAGGCGAAGCATGGCCTATGAACAGGCTCCCTCGACCCAGGATATCCGCTCGAGCATGCAGCGCCGCGGCGGCAGGCCGGGCAAGATCGAGAAGGCGAAGGATCCGCGTCTCGCCATGGGCCGCCTCCTGCGCTACCTCGCGCCCTACGGCCTTTCCCTCTGCCTCGTCGCGGGCTTCGTCCTCATCTACTCCCTTCTCGGCCTCGGCGGTCCCTACCTCATGGGAGTGGCCATCGACCGCTTCATAGGGGGCAAGGATGCCACGGGGCTGGCGAGGACGGCCGGCCTGATGCTGGCGGCATACGCCTTCTCCAACCTCTTCCAGGTGGCGGCCAACTGGATGATGGCCCGCATTTCGCAGGGAGCCCTCAGAAACCTGCGCGGGGACCTCTTCGCCCACCTCCAGACCCTCTCCATGGGCTTTTTCGACACCCATGCGGCCGGCGGCCTCATGAGCCGCCTCACGAGCGATATAGACGCCATCAACCAGGCCGTCTCGCAGAATGTGATCTCCCTCCTCAGCAGCGGCCTCACTATGCTGGGAATCGTCGTCGCCATGTTCGCCCTGAACCGCTGGCTGGCCCTAGGGAGCCTCATCGTCATCCCCCTCATCGCCTGGTTCACGCGCTTCGTGTCCAGGTACACGAGGAAGGGTTTCCGCGAACTCCAGAAGAATCTCGGGGAGCTCAACGGCATCGCCGAGGAGGCCATAGCCGGGCAGAGGGTGATCAAGGCCTTCCGGCGCAACGAATCCGTCGTCCGTGCGTTCCGCGAGAAGAACCGGGCCGTGTTCGAGGCGGGAGTCTACGCCAATTCCTACGCCATGCTCCTCATGCCCCTCACGGGCGTCCTGGGCAGTTTCTTCGTGATCGTCCTCGCGAGCCTGGGCGGCTGGCTGGCCCTCGAAGGCCTCGTCAGCGTCGGCATGATCGCCACCTTCATCAACTACGGCCAGAACTTCACCTCGCCCCTGCGCCAGCTCGCGAATCTCTACAACTCCATCCAGGCCGCCCTGGCCGGCGCCGAACGCGTCTTCGAGATCATCGATACGGCCCCGGAGACGCCCGACGCCACGGGGTCCCCGGAGGCGCCGGCCATGCGAGGCGACGTGACCTTCAGGGACCTGAAGTTCGCCTATGTGCCGGGCAGCCCCGTCATCAGTAACTTCAGCCTCCATGTCGAGGCCGGCCAGACGATAGCCCTCGTCGGTCCCACCGGGGCCGGCAAGACCACCATCATCAACCTCCTCACCCGCTTCTACGACGCCCAGGAAGGCAGCGTGGAGATCGACGGGGTGGACATCCGGAAGCTCAGGAAGGCCGAGCTGCGGCGCGGCCTCGGCCTCGTCCTCCAGGACACTTTCCTTTTCGCCGACACTGTCCTCGAGAACATCCGCTACGGCAGGCTGGACGCCACCGACGAGGAGTGCTTCGAGGCGGCGCGCCTGGCCGAGGCCGATCATTTCATACGGCAGCTCCCCCGGGGCTATGACACCAACCTGTCCGAAAGGGCGGGAAACCTGAGCCAGGGCCAGCGCCAGCTTCTCTCGATTTCGCGGGCTATCCTGGCCGATCCGGCCATACTCATCCTGGACGAGGCCACGAGCAGCGTGGACACGCGCACCGAGCTACGAATCCAGAAGGCCCTGCTCCGCCTGATGCGCGGCCGCACGAGCTTCGTCATCGCCCACCGGCTCAGCACCATCCGCGACGCGGACAAGGTCGTCGTCATGGACAAGGGCGGGATCGTGGAGGAGGGAAGCCACGGGGAATTGCTCGAGAAGGGCGGCTTCTACCACCGCCTCTACATGAGCCAGTTCAAGGGGAATGAGATATAGCGCGGCAGTATCGGTTCGGGGCGGCCGATATTCCGCAGAATAATCAGTATATTCGATCATGGATGGCTTGTGCTCGCGGAGGCTATCCGTAGCCATTTGACTCCGGCGGAGCGAATGGCTGAAGGAGAAATCGGTGGGAACACAGGTCGGGCTGTGGGTCGACCACAGGAAATCCGTAGTCATCACAATCAATGAAAAAAGCGGGGATATAAGCCTGACGATGTCGAAGGTCGAGGCAAGGTCGCGGCATTTGGAGGATTCGCGCCATTCAGGTGCGTATGAATCCCAGCTGGTTCCTGCCGATGACAGCAGGCAGAAAGCCGAGACGGGGTCTCTCAATATTTACTACGACGAGATCATCGCGGGCATCGACAGGGCGGTATCGATACTCATATTCGGTCCCGGCGAGGCCAAGCACGAATTGAGGAAACGGTTCGAGAAGTCGGCCCTAAGTGATTGCGTGATCGCGGTGGAGGCGGCTGACAAGATGACCGATCGCCAGATCGAGGCGAAAGTCCGTAAGCACTTCGATAAATAGTGTTCGGCGCCATGTGCGCCGGAGCCGAAGGACCTGCATGATGGAATACAAAGATTACTATAAAGCGCTTGGAGTCGAGAGAACGGCCGGAAAAGAAGAAATAAAAAAACATTACCGCAAGCTGGCT
>CAZRYP010000187.1:0-5458 GCA_964604295.1 uncultured Treponemataceae bacterium | reverse complement strand
CGCGCTCATCTCTTCCGTGCTGGGATTTTTCCCGCCTCTGGCGTAGAGAGGTTCCCCATGTCGTCACGCAAGGTGATCATCCTCGGCGCCACCGGCTCGATCGGCAGGCAAACCATCGAGTGCGTCGAAGCGGCGAACGCGAAGAATCCGGGCAGCTTCACCATCACCGGACTCGGCGCCAACCGCAATGCCGGCGATCTCCTCTCGCTCTCATCCCACTTTCCCGGAGCCCGCCTCGCCGTCAACGACAGCGTCTCGCGCGAAGGCATCGATATCTCGGGCCCTGGGGCCGCGGAAAGGCTCATCAGGAGCACAGAGGCCGATCTCGTCGTCAACGGCATAGCCGGGGCTGCTGGTCTTGTCGCCTCGGTGGAGGCTCTCTCCTCGGGCAGGAACCTCGCGCTGGCCAACAAGGAATCGGTCGTGATGGGGTACAGCCATCTCAGGTCCTTGGCGGAGGCCGGGAGGCTCTCGATCATCCCGGTGGACTCCGAACATGCCGCGCTCTTCCAGCTCGTTTCCAGGATCGGTACGGATTCGGTGACGGAGCTGACCATCACCGCCTCCGGGGGGCCGTTCCGCGACAGGTCGGCCAAGGATCTGGCAGGCATCAAGCCCGACGAGGCCGCCAGTCACCCGGTCTGGAAGATGGGCAGAAAGATCAGCATCGACTCGGCCACCCTCGCCAACAAGGGACTGGAGCTCATCGAGGCGGTACGTCTTTTCGGCCTGGGCGAAGAGAAGGTCAAGGTACTCGTCCATCCCGAAAGCATAGTCCATGCCCTGGTCAGGACCAGGGATTCGGCCCTTTACGCCCACATGTCCTCGCCTGACATGCGCCTTCCCATAAACATCGCCCTCCATTGGCCACGGGAAGTGGAGGCGGCCTACGGGTCCCTCGACTTGGCCGGCAGAAGCCTCCATTTCGAGGAGCCGGACCTCATCAGATTCCCCATGCTCCAGCTGGCCAGGGAAGCCCTGCGCGCCGGAGAGGCGGCCACAATCGCCTATAACGCCGCCAACGAAGTCGCCGTCGCTGCCTTCGAATCCGGAAAAATCGGTTTCACCCAGATAGCTTCCCTCGTCGCCACCGTGCTGGAGAGCGATTGGACTTTCCCTGTCCCCGATCTGGGCAGTATCTTTGACAGCGACGGCAGGGCTCGTTCCCTGTCCCAGCTTGCCCTCACGGAGATCCAATGCTGACAGTGCTCCTGGGCCTCATAGGCCTTTCCCTCGTCGTCGTCGTCCACGAATTCGGCCATTTCCTCGCCGCCCGCGCGGTGGGGGTGGAGGTGGAGACATTTTCCATCGGCTGGGGTCCCCGCCTCTTCGGATTCAGGGGGAAGAAAACCGAATGGAGAATTTCCGCTTTTCCCATAGGCGGATTCTGCAGGATGAAGGGTGAGGAAGATTTCAAGCTGGCCCTGGAGAGGAAGCTGCCCCACATCCCCGCCGAAAGCGGTTCCTTCTACGGGGCATCCCCCTGGAAGCGGATCGTCATCCTCGTGGCCGGGCCGGTGGCCAATGTCATTTTCGCCATCCTCCTCTTTTCGATTGTCTCCCTTGTGGGTCTGACGATACAGACCGCTCCCAACAGGATAATCCTCGCGAGCGAGATATCCCCGCCGTCGGACGGCGCCGGAAAAGCGCCGGCCGACCTGGCCGGATTGATGACAGGCGATATCATCACCTCCATCAACGGCTCCCCGGTACGCGACTATTCCGATCTCCAGGAGATGATCGGCCTCCACCCCGGCGAAACCCTCAATATTACGCTCGAACGAGATGGGAAAAGGCTCGGCATCCCCGTCGTCCCCCGCCTGGACAAGAACTCGGGACAGGGCCTGATAGGGATTTATGCCTGGGTGGATCCTGTCGTGGCTTCCGTCGACCCTCAGGGCGCGTCCGCCATCGCGGGCATCCGGGCAGGGGATATTGTCACGGAAATAGGGGGGGGCGCGGTCAGGAATACTATCGAAATCCTGGCTCTTCTGGAGTCCAAGCCGGAAACACTGTCCGTAACCGTGCGCAGGGACGGAATGCCGGCCAGCTTCAGGCTCGTCCTCTCCTACGAGGGAGAGAAACTGTCGGGTCTGGGTCTCTCCTTCGCGAGCGTCAGGAGAACCGACAAGGCGGGATCGCTACCCGAAGCCCTTGCCTCAGGAGGCAGGGAAACCTACGAGACATTCCTGATGACGGCGAAGGGCATCGGACTTCTCTTCAGCGGCGTGAATGTCCTGAAAGCCGTCTCCGGACCGGCCAGGATCACATATCTTGTTGGAAACACGGCCAAGGAAAGCATCAACGCCTCGGGATTCTCCGGCATTCCGACGATCCTGAGCTTCCTCGCCTTCCTCTCGGTCAGCCTTTTCCTCATGAACCTGCTTCCGATTCCGGCCCTCGATGGGGGACAGATTCTCCTCTCGCTCACCGAGGCGGTGAGGAAAAAGCCCCTTCACACCAAGACGATATATCGTTTCCAGTTCGTGGGCGCGGCTATGATAATGGCACTGTTCTTCCTGGCCACTTTCAGCGATCTGCTCTTCTTCGCGGGAAAATAGCGCGGAAGGTCAGCGCCCGTGCCGTTCCATATTCACGAATTTCGCGAAGGCGGGCTTGAACCACACATTCGCCTTGCCGATAGGCCCGTTTCTCTGCTTCGCCACGATGAGTTCCGTCTCGATCTGCTCCGATCTCTGGTCCGCCGACTTGTTGATTTCCCTGTCCCTGTGGAGGAAGAGGATGAGGTCGGCGTCCTGTTCTATGGAGCCAGACTCCCTCACGTCGGCGAGGTTGGGCTGCTTGCCCTCGGCCTCTCGCTTCAGCTGGGAGAGGACGACTATGGGAATGTCCAGCTCCCGCGCCAGCGACTTGAGCGATCTGGAGATGGCCGAAATCTGCTCCCATCTCGGGAGTTCGGCGTTCTCGTGGGTTATCAGGGTGATGTAATCCACGAAAATTATCTTCACCGAGCGTTCCAGGACCAGTCTCCTCGCCATCGTCCTAAGTTCCAGAAGCTTCATGTTGGGCATGTCGACGATATAGAGCGGCGCCTCGTAGATCCTCCCCGCCGCGTCCATGATGTCGCTCAGGTCCGAACTCTTCAGCCTCCCCGTCCTGAGGCTCTCGCCCTTTATCTGGGCTTCCGAGGAGATGATCCTGTTCATAAGCGCGTGTTCCGACATTTCCAGCGAGAAGAAGGCCGCGGGAATCTTCATGTTGATCGCGATGTGGCTCGCCATCGTCAGGGCAAGGGCGGTCTTCCCCACCGAGGGCCTGGCGCCGATGATTATGAATTCGGAATTCTGGAATCCGGAGGTCATGGCGTCCAAATCGGTGAGTCCCGAAGGTATTCCCGTGAAGGCGTTGGGATTGTTGCTGAGCTGCTCGATGACGGAAATGGCGTCCGGTATAAGGTCCTTTATCGAATGGTAGGATGCTGTTTTCCTGTTCTGGGTGATCTCGAATATCCTGGACTGTATCTGGTCCAGGATGGGTCCCGTTTCCCTCGTATCGTCATAGGCCAGGGAAGTGACGAGGGAGGCCAGCCTTATGAGGTTCCTGCGCGTGGACATCTCCTGGATGATCCTCGCGTAATACTCGACGTTGGCCGCCGAAGGCGTCATGGAGGTCAGGTTGGCTATGTAGCCCGGCCCTCCCGCCTTGTCCAGGCTGCCCGAAAGCTTCATCTCGTCGGTGATCGTGATGAGATCGGCCTTCTGGCCCTTTTCGTGGAGAGTGATTATAGCCGAGTATATTTCGGCGTGCGAGCTAAGGTAGAAATCGTCAGGCCTGATATAGCGCAGGACCAGGCCCAAGGAATCGGGATCGAGGAGGAGGGCGCCGAGACAAGCCTGCTCGGCTTCGGTGTTGTTGGGAGGAATCTTGTCTCTCAAAGTCTCCGGCGTCATCTGCTGCCCCTTTTCGCATGGGAATTATACGATGAAAAGCAAAAAAAAAGCACCAAGCGCCGGGATTCTTTTCAGAAAATCCCCGACCGCCCGATGCTTTTCCTCGACGCGAAGCCTATGGCCTTCGCGCCGGGAGACTATGAATCCCTGCGCGTCAGTTCATCCGGCCCGCATTGATCGCCGCCTCGAACGCGGCTGCCTGCTCTTCGTCGGTGACGGGTTCTGCGGCTTCGGCCCTCGCTTTCCTCACCCTCTGCTTCCTGGGCTGATCCCCATTCTCATCGGTCTTTTCGGCCTTCACTTCCTGGCCGGCGACAGCGAGCCTGACCACGGCCTCGTCCTTCTCGTAGAGGTGGACGATGACTTTGTAGTTGCCGACGCTCTTGATGGCCCTTCCGGGGACTTCGATCTTCTTGCGGTCCACCTCGATGCCCTTCTTGAGCAGCTCGTCGGCGATCATGGCGTTGTTCACTGCGCCGTAGAGTTTTCCGTTCGCTCCCGCGGGCATGGTGATGGACAGATCCTCGGCCTCGAGTTTTTCCTTCAGGGAAGTGGAGGACAGCCTCTTGGTTTCCTTGATGGCGTCTATCTGAGTTTTCTTCTTTTCGAAGAGGGCTACGGTCTTGGTGTTGTACACGCTAGCCAGATCGCGCGGAAGAAGATAGTTTCTCGCATAGCCGGGCGCGACATCCTTGACATCGCCTATCTCGCCTAAGTTGGGGACGTCTTGGTTCAGGATGATTTTCATTTCAAGGCTCCTTTTATAGTGCGGTATGGAAGCCATACCTCGGTAATGCCCAATAAGGGCAATGCGATCAGCATGATCGCGCCGGCCGTGGGACTGAGCACCATCACCATGAGGGCGAGGGGGGCCAGTATCCGGACCAGGCGTGACGCATTGAACTGTGTGATGAGATGCGAAAGTATGCCGATTCCCTGCATGGCGTAGAGAGAGGCCGCGCACAGGGCGATATTCCAGGTGATCGCCGAGAACAGGCCTTTTTGTTTCGTCAGGAGAGCCGCGAAGAGCAGCGCCCATGACAGCAGGGTCGGCCACAACGCGATGTACGGGACGCGAATGGCTGCTAGATGAATGGAAGCGGGCATGCCGCCGTCGGACTTCTTCTCCCTGAGCGCCGCGCGGGCCGCGAACCAGGACCCCAGCCACCAGCTTGCCGCGAGTATCCAAAGGATGAATACGGCGAATGCCGACCGGAGCACAAGAATCGCGCTCTCGACGGCTTCCCTGGCGTAGGCTGTCCCGTCGCCGGCGAAGCCCGAGGATTTCATCGCCTCGCCCACGTACTCGATGAGCCACGAGGAAAAGTTCCTGTCGGATGTGGCTTCCAGGATGAAGGGCGCCGCGACGACCGAGAGGACTGCCGCCGCGATGAATATCTTGTTTCCGCTGCCGAGCCTTCCGGCCTTCATATTGATGAATCCCACGGCCGCCAGAAGCAGGAGGGGGGGGAGAATGCCTACCGAGAGAGTCAGGACATTGAGGGCTTGGAGTTCGATCATCCTGCCGGCTTGTCCCGCCGCGATGA
>CAZRYP010000186.1:1127-5459 GCA_964604295.1 uncultured Treponemataceae bacterium | reverse complement strand
CCTCCGGGGGGGGACTTCTCGGAGCCGGTCACCCAGCACACGAAGAGGTTCATCCGCTGTTTCTGGGCCTTGGACAGGGACCTCGCGAACGCGCGCCACTATCCGGCCATCTCGTGGAACGATTCCTATTCCGAATACGCCGATGATCTCATGGCGTTCTGGGACAGGATCGACCCTTCCTGGAAGAGTCTCAGGGCCATGGCCATGGATATCCTGAAGAAGGAGCGCCGCCTGGCCGAGATCGTGCGTCTCATCGGTCCCGACGCCCTCCCCGATGAACAACGCCTCATCCTCATGACTGCCGAACTGCTCAAGAGCGGCTTCCTCCAGCAGAGCAGCTTCGACGAAGTGGACATGTTCTGCAGCCCGGCGAGACAGACCATGATCCTGGCCTGCATCCTCGGTTTCCATGAAGCCGCCGTGGGTGCCATCCATGCCGGCGTTCCCCTTCCGAAAATAGCGGCCTTGCCCCTGAGGGCCAGGATCATGCGTCTCAAGAGCACGATTCCCAATGAAAGGGTGGAGGAAGGGCGGGGTGTTCTCCAGGAGATTCGGCAAGCCTTCGCCGGGCTGGGCGTCGGGACCGAAAGGGCGGCATCATGAGAGGCACGGAATACAGGGGTCTGCGCAAGGCCGACGGCCCCATAGTCATGGCGGCGAGAACCGAGAACGCAGGTTTTTCAGAACTGGTGCGCATAAGGGACAGGTACGGGGCACTCAGGATGGGCAGGGTCGTCGACATTTCGGAACAGGCCATCGCCATACAGCTCTTTTCCGACAATTCGGGCATCTCCCTGGAGGAAGCCTGGGTCGAGTACCTGGAAAAGCCGCTCGAGTTCCGCGTCGGCGGCGACATAGTCGGGCGCATCTTCAACGGTCTCGGCGAGCCCATCGACGGGTATCCCGAGATTGCCTCGTCCGATCTCCGCGACATCAACGGCATGCCCATCAATCCGAGCGCCAGGGTCTACCCGAGGGACTTCATACAGACGGGCATCTCGGCCATCGACGGCATGAATACCCTGATACGGGGACAGAAATTGCCCATATTCTCGGGCAACGGGCTTCCCCACAACAGGCTGGCCGCCCAGATCATCAGGCAGGCGAAGGTGAGGGGCGGGGATGTCCAGTTCGCCATCGTCTTCGCGGGCATGGGCATCAAGTACGACGTCGCTCGCTTTTTCATAGACGCGTTCGAGCAGTCCGGCGTTCTCTCCCGCGTCGTCATGTTCCTCTCGCTCGCGGACAGCCCCTCCATCGAACGCCTTCTCACGCCGCGCGCCGCCCTCACGGCCGCCGAATACCTCGCCTACGAGAAAGGCATGCATGTCCTCGTCGTCATGACGGACATGACCAACTACTGCGAAGCCCTCAGGGAGGTTTCTGCCGCCCGCAATGAAGTGCCCTCGAGAAAGGGGTACCCGGGCTATCTCTACTCCGACCTGGCGTCGCTCTACGAGAGGGCGGGGCGCATCGAGGGCTCTGAAGGCTCCATAACCCAGCTTCCCATCCTCTCCATGCCGAACGACGACATATCCCATCCCATCCCCGATCTGACAGGCTACATCACCGAAGGCCAGATCGTCCTGGAGAGGGACCTGGCCCAGAGGGGGGTCTATCCGCCCATAGCCGGATTGCCCTCCCTCTCCAGGCTCATGAAGGACGGGATAGGCGCGGGCATGACGAGGGAGGACCACAGGGACCTTTCCTCCCAGCTCTTTTCCTCCTACGCCTATGTGAGGTCGGTCCGCGACCTGGCCGCCATCATCGGTGAGGAGGAGCTGTCGGCGCGGGACAAGGTCTATCTCCGGTTCGGCGAGGCCTTCGAGGGCAAGTATCTCGCCCAGGGGGAATTCGAGGACAGGAGCATAGAGGAAACGCTCGATCTGGGCTGGTCGATGCTCGCTCTCCTCCCCAGGGAAGAGTTGCTCCGCATTCCTGAGGATCTCATCGGCAGGTATCTCCCGGCGCGCGGGCCGGGAGACTGAGGGAGGGAGGAAAGCCATGGCCCAGGCCTATCCGGCCCCCACGAAGACGAATCTCATCAAGGAAAAGCGGAATCTCGAGCTGGCCCTGCAGGGTTACGACCTTCTCGAGAAGAAGCGCGAAATACTGGTCATCGAGCTGCTCAAGCGGATGGACGAACTCGATCTCCTGGAAAAGGAAATACAGGCGCTGACGGACAAAGCCTATCCGCATCTGCGGAAGATGCTCCTCGTCGTGGGCAGGGAGAGGGCCCTGGCTCTCTCCTCCAAGCCGGTGCGGTCCATAACCCTGAAGACCATGAACGTCAGCGTCAGCGGCATGAGCCTTCCGACCCTCGCGGCCCAGGCGGGGGCTCCCGAAGTGAACTATTCTTTCATAAATTCCTTCGCCGTATGCGACGAAACCATGATAGAGTTCAGTGAGCTTCTACAGAAACTGGCCTCCGCCGCAGGGCTGAGGTCCATAGTCTGGCGGCTCGCCCGCGAAGTCAGGAAGACCCAGCGGCGCGTCAACGCTCTGGACAAGATGGTCATCCCCCGATCGGGCGATATAGTGAAGTTCATTGAATCCACCTTGGAAGAGAGGGAACGCGAATCCCATTTCGCCGTTAAGCTGCTGAAGCAGCGGATGTCGGAGCAGGACGCCCTATGACACAGATGTTCAGGACGCTTCTCGTGGCCATCAACGGTTCCGATGCCTCCATCGACGCGCTGAAATACGCGCTTGCCGCGGAGAAGCAGCTGGGGTCCAGGGTCATTGCCTGCTATGTCGTCGATACCGCAACCATACGGCAGCTGGCCATATCCAGGATATTCGTGCCCGACGAGAGCGAAGAGTACGAGAGGAGCCTCGAGAACTCAGGCAGGCGCTATCTCAATTTCTGCAAGGAAATCGCGGACAGGAAGCGCCTGGCAGTGGAGCTCATCCTCGGCAAGGGGTCCGTCCCGGGGGAGATCATAAAGGCCGCCGCCGAGAACGACGCTGACTGCATCATCCTCGGGGGCAACCCGACGGAGATGCAGTCGAGGGACGCCATCGCCGACGCCAACAGGGAAATCGTGAGGAATTCCCGCTGTCCCGTCATTTTCATCAAACCCGGAACCGGCGAGGACCTGTACAAAAGCATCTGACAGGATTGCCGCAAATCCCAATAATTGCTATAGTGGCCGCGAGGAATACATGCGCATAGCAGTCGTCGCGATAAGCGACAGGCGATCCGAGACACTCAGGAAACGAGCGCGCGTCGCGGCGCGGGAGTTCAGCATGTCGGGACATCTGTGCGAGCTCATCGAAACCGTCGATTCTCGGCTATCCACGTACGACTTTCTGGTGGTATGCTCTGAGCCCAACGGACTGGGCGGCGGCATGGGCACGAAGCTCGGCCAGCAGCTTTCGAACGGCGGGAATCTCGTCGGCAAGCGGGCCATGGCCCTTCTTGTCAAATCCGGGTTATTCCCCCGGAAAGCCCTTTCCTCCCTGATGCGAATCATCGAGAAGGAGGGAATGGTGGTCACGATGGGCGAAATTGTCGCGAATGACGGGGAATCGGCGGCGGCGGCGCGGGGAGCGCCACTTATACGGGGCTAGTTGCGTGGAAAACTACTACGATGTGCTTGGCATACCTCCCGACTCCAACCAGAGCGCCATAAAGAGCGCGTTCAGGAAAAAGGCGAAGACCTACCATCCCGACATAGGCGCCTCGTCGAAAGGATCGGTGGCTTCGGTCAGGGAATCGGCCATGCGCCTCATCCTCGAAGCCTACAGGATTTTGTCCGACGCGGAAAAGCGCAGGGTCTACGACAGGGTCTTGCGAAAGCAGAAAATCGAGCAGGGCGGCTTCAATTACAGGGCCTTCCTCAAGTCGCGCACCCACGATCCCGAGAGCCAGGCCAAGCTCATAGTCTACGATCTGCTCCACAACCTGGACGATGAAGCCCTTGACACCTATGAAAGATCCAAGTCCTTCGGGGATTTCAGGCTCGAGCGCTGGATGGACAGGGGCGAGGCGATGGACGCCGAATATTGCCTGGCCGAGGAATACGAGAAGAGGGGAAGGCTGCTCAAGGCCTACGCGATATACAAGCGCCTCATCGCGATGGAACATGAGAAGGCCTGGTTCAGGTATTACTATGACGTCATCGCCCTGAGGTTCAGGACCCTCGTCCTCCAGAAGATGCCCGGGCGCATAGACGAGGACGATTATCTCGACAGGCTGGACGAGTCGATAGCCCTCGATGTCGGCCTCCGCGATTCTGCCCAGTTCCTCAGGAAGAAAGCCGAAGTCCACCTGAGGCGGAAGGAATGGGAAGAGGCGAGGCAAGCCCTCGAAAACGCCAGCCTTCTCGT
>CAZRYP010000186.1:0-1117 GCA_964604295.1 uncultured Treponemataceae bacterium | reverse complement strand
CGCGGTGCGAAGACGTCTCGCCGAAACGGCGGCCGAAAGGGCGGGCGATCGGCTCGCCTGACGCGGCGTACCCGGGCGGGCGGCCTCGGACGAGATTTAAATGCGCCCGCATTCGATTACCTTCGCTGTTCCGGTTTGTTATCTGCTGTGTATCACCCCGCCTTATTGGAAGGCTATGTATGAAGCGAGAGCGAGTGTTCACAATGATTAGAAAGATTTTGCCTGCCCTGTTCGCCATCATGATCCTGGGGGCCGCGGGCGCCCAGACCACGATAGACAAGCCCGCCGCCACCATAAAGCTGGTCCGGCAGGAAGTCGTCTCCGTCCGCCAGATACGGGCCGACGTCGAGCGGCTCGAAAAGGCGTCGGGGCTGAAGTTCACCCTCGAGCAGATCAAGCAGGTGCTCGACGCCAGGATTAACAGCCTCCTATTCGTCCAGTTCTGCGAGAGGGAAAAGATTTCCGTCACCGACGCGGAAGTGACGGCGGCCCTGTCCCAGATGAGGGCGAGCCTGGGCGCGAAGGCCACCGACGCCGACCTGGACACCCAGCTGAGGGCCAGCGGCGTATTCGTCGAACCCAAGGTTTACGTCAGGCAGAGGCTCCTCTTCGAAAACTATGTCCAGACGAAGCGCGCCGCCGAGCTCAAGGCCGTGCTCGTGCCGCCCACGGCCGATGAAATTCTCAAGGCCTACGATCTGGCCAAGGTCTCGCTCGTCAGGCCCGATACGATGAGGGTGAGCATCCTCTACGTGGACACGCGAGGGAAGAGCGAGGCCGAAGCCAAGAAGGCCAAGGATACGATGCAGACCATCGTCTCGGCCCTCAAGATCAACCCGGCGAAATTCGACGAGTACATCCTCAGGGCGGGGGAAGCCGCCGGCTATCTGGCTCTTCCCTCCCTCTATCTGGAGAAGACCTCCAAGAACCAGACCCTTTTCGGCACCGAACTTTTCGATATGGTTTTCAAGCTCAGGACCGGCGAAGTCTCGGCCCTGGTCGAGAGCCCCACGGGATACAGGATCGTGAGGGCCAATGAATTCCTGCCCCAGAAGCAGCTGGGTCTGGCCGATCCGGTACCGGGCAACCAGAACATGACGGTCCAGCAGTTTATCAC
>CAZRYP010000185.1:0-5461 GCA_964604295.1 uncultured Treponemataceae bacterium | reverse complement strand
GAGGAATTCAAGGTGATCGACATCCTCTCCAAGCTGCTGGCGCCCTTCATGAAGTTCTTCGGACTGCCCGCCGAGGCGAGCTTCCTCTGGATCGTGGTCAACGTGGTCGGGTATTCCTATGGGGCGGGCATCATCAAGGCCGAGTACGAGGCCGGCAAGATGAAAAAGCAGGATGGGGATCTCTTCAACCACCATGCGGCCATTTCGCATTCCCTTCTGGAGGATACCATCCTCTATTCGGCGATAGGGATAAGCGTGCTGTGGCTGATGCTGCCCCGCCTCGCATTCGCCACCGCAGTCGTCTGGCTGGAGCGCTTCAGGCGGAACCACTTCAAGAAATCCTTCAGGGTGGGGACTTTCTAGATACCGGAGAAAGTGAGCCAGCCCGCGACGAGGCTGAGTATCGAGAAAATACCCAGGATCTCCGCGATGCCCAGGACGGCGACGGCGATGCCGCCTACTGTCAGGGCTGCCTTTCTCTTGGCCGAAATTCCCCTCGATCTTCCCAAAGTCGCCGATGCCGCCAAAGCCAAGCCCGCCGCCATCCAGATGCCTGCACCGACAAGGCCCGCGGTCCCGGGTCTCGCCTCGACGAAGGCTTCAAGGGAATAGCCCGCCCTGGACGCGATGGCCGATATGGAACCGAGGCTTCCGGCCGCCATCGCTATGCCGAAGAGGATAAGGACGATGCCGGAGACTCTCCGCACGGCTTGCCCATGCCTGGAAAAGAAGGAGATGAGAGGCTTGAGCTTGTCGAAGAAGAGTCCCGTGAGAAGAAAGGGAATGGCGAAGCCGAGAGAATAGGAAAAAAGAAGGGCTATCGCCTGCGGGATGTTGCCGTCCCTCCCCGCGAAGAGGAGGATCGAGGCCAGGATGGGCCCTATGCAGGGCGACCAGCCGGCCGCGAAGGCGAAGCCTAGTACGACGGCGCCGAAGTTGCCTCCGGACTTCTTGCCCGTGAATCTACCCAGGAGGCGGGCGTCGGCGTCGAGGAGCTTGATGAAGTCGAAGAGAAGATTCAGGCCGAGGACGATAACCAGGATTCCACCCGCGATTCCGATATAACGCGAGGCTCCCCCCTGGCCGACGAACATCGCCCCGCCCGAAAAAATGATCCCGAGCAGGGTGAAGGCGAGGGTGAATCCCGCGGAGAAGGATAGACTCCTCATGAAAATCTTTCCCCGGCTCTGCCCCGCCTTGAGTTCCGCGGCGGTGGCTCCCGAGATGAAGGACAGGTAGGCGGGAATCAGGGGCAGAACGCAGGGAGAGAGGAAGGAGAGCATTCCCGCGAATGCCGCGGAGAGGAGCCCGGGCGCGTTCATCTCAGGGCCAATTCGCTGAGGAAGCCGATGAATTCGGGATTGGAATAATTATAGCTTCCCACCATGCCCGCGATGAATCGGCCTTCCTTGTCGAGAAGGTAGGTCGTCGGTATGCCCTGGGAGGCATAGGTGCGCGAGAGGAGATTGCGGGGATCGAGATAGACGGGGAATGTCATCTTCTGTTCGGCGACGAAGGCCTTGACCGTGGCCGGATCATCCCCCAGATTGACGGCGAAAACCTCGAAATTCCTGCCTTTCATGGCTTTCGAAAGGCTCTCTATGCCGGGTATCTCCTCCCTGCAGGGGGGGCACCAGGTAGCCCAGAAATTCAGGAGCACGATCTTTCCCTTGACGCTGGTTCTCGTCTTTTCCACGCCGGTCAGGTTCGTCACCTTGAAATCCTGGAAGACAAAGGGCGGATCGAACACGAAGAATCCCAGCTTTCCCAGCCTGGGCGCATACCAGGGTTTGGCGGCGGCAGCCGAGACCGATGACAGGGAGGCCGTGATGAGAAGGGCGATTATCGCGATTATGGAAAGCTTTCTTCTTGCCATGGTCGACCTCTTTGTAAAAAATATTAATAAACTAATATATTAAATATATGGAATACTAGGCAAGCCGCGGGATTCTGAGCCCCGGCTCCTGTTTCAGCCTCTACGCCCGGACTCCCTTCCGCCGGACTCCCTTCCGCGGGCTTCGGGTGGAAAAGGCTGTTGTCGCGTCGGGCGAAAAAAGAGTATCTTACAGCAGCGTTCAAAACCAGACATGGAGTTCCTATGAGAGTGATTGGTTCCCTGATTAAGTCCGAAGAGCCTGAGGGCGATGAGAAGAAGGCCCCGCAGAAGCCCGAAGAGATGATGTCGGAGCGTTTCCTCAAGACCCGCACCATCCTTCTTACCGGAGAAGTGGACAAGGATTTGTCCGAGAAAGTCATACGGCATCTTCTGCTGCTCGAGAGCATTTCCACTGATCCGATTACGATACTGATAGACTCCCCGGGCGGCGATGTCTATGCGGGCTTTTCGATCTTCGACATGATCCGCTTCATCAAGGCGCCGGTCCAAATCGTGGGGATGGGTCTCGTCGCCAGCGCCGCCGCCCTCATTCTTCTCGCCGTGCCCAAGGAAAGGCGCCACGGCCTGCCCAACTCCTCCTATCTCATCCATCAGCCTCTCTCGGGAATCCAGGGAGTGGCCACCGAGATCGAGATCCACGCCAGGGAGCTCGAGAAAACCAAGGAGCGGCTCAACGAAATCATAGCCGAGGCCACAGGCCAGAGCATGGAAAGGGTTTCGCGCGACACTGACCGGGATTACTGGATGAATGCCAAGGAAGCCTCGGCCTACGGTCTCATAGAAAATATCGTCAACAAGAGGGAAAACCTCCCTCTCTGAGCTGAATCGGGAAAAGGCTTCGCGCGCGTTCCTTCCTTGAGGGAGATGTCCCCGGGGAGACGAATGTGGGAATGCGCGCGAGTCTTCTGTCCATCACGGTCATCGCTCTTCTTTCAGGCTCCACATGCTCCCTTCCCTGGGGAGGAAGCGGACCTTTCGAACTCACCCTTGTATCCTACAATGCCCACAACCTCTTCGACGATGTCGAGGGTGGAGGCGAATACCCGGAATTCAGCCCCGAATCCGGAAAGTGGAACTCGGGGCTCTATGAAAAGCGCCTCGCCGCGACATCGGCGGCGATAAGCTCCTTCTTCCCCGAAGGCCGCGGATCGCCCGACATCATCTGCCTCCAGGAGGTGGAGAATGGGAAGGTCCTGAAAGATCTCGCGCGAGGTCCCCTAAGGAAGGAAGGCTACCGATGGATGGCCGTCGGGGGGCCGGAAGCCTCGGCGGTGAAATGCGGCATCCTTTCCCGCTATCCGATCAGGGCGTCGAGAGCCCATTCCCTCGTCGACGCTTGGGGCTTCGGGCCAGGCCGCGACATGCTTGAAGCCACATTCGAGCTGGGAACGGATGGGCTCTCCCTGACTGTCTTCGTCTGCCACTGGAAGGCGAGAAGGGAAGGAGAGGAGGCCACAGAGCCGGCGAGGCGCGCCGCTTCCGGGCTCGCGGCGGCGCGCCTCGCCGAACTGGCAGCCTCCGATCCCTCGGCCTGCTTCCTCGTCTGCGGGGATTTCAACGAGTCGCCCGACGAGTTCGCGAGGGTGGGAGGCCTCTACCCCACGGCTCTCATGCCCGGTTTCGGAGGCCTGGGCAACGGGCAGGCTTCCCTGCCGGAGGGCCCTCCTGCCTCGTGGTTCGAGGGAACGCTCCGGGTGACAGGCCTGCCCGGCCAGGCATCGGCGTCGGATGGGGAAGTCACCCTCTACTCACCCTGGTTCGGCGCCGAGGGTTTCAGCTATGTCTTCGGCGGGGAGAAGCAGCGTCTCGACGGTTTCCTCCTCGGTCCGGCCCTCGTCGACGGAAAGGGGCTGGAGTTCTCCGCCTTCATCGCCAGCTCCGATCCCGCCCTTCTCGACGCCGGAGGGAAACCCTATGCCTGGAACGGCTCATCGGGCTTTTCCGACCATCTTCCCATAGCCCTCAGGCTGTCGATGTAAGGGGGGCCTCCCGCAAATTTCCTCGTTTTTACGGCCGGGAATCCGTTGAAATGACCGGGTTATGGCGTAAGATAGGGGAACTGAATCCTTGAAGGGAGGTACCCATGGCCTCAGGCGCCGCGGCCCTGTTCTGGCTCCTTATATCGGTGATTCTCATCATCACGCTCACGGGCCGGTACAAGGTGAACGCCTTTATCGTACTCATCGGCGTCTCTTTCGGATACGGCCTTGCCGTAGGAATGCCAGCCCTGGAAGTGGTGAGGAGCATAAAGAACGGTTTCGGGGGAATTCTCACCTCGATAGGCATCGTCATCGTCGCGGGAACGATCTTGGGCACGATACTCGAGAAGACGGGGGCCGCCCTGGCCATGACCGATGCCATCCTCCGGCTCGTGGGCAAAAAGCGGGCTCCCCTCGCCATGAACATCGCTGGATATGTGGTGTCCATCCCCGTGTTCTGCGACTCGGGCTATATCATCCTCAATCCCCTCAACAAAGCCCTGGCCAGGGAATCGGGCACATCCATGACCGTCATGGCTGTGGCCCTCGCCACGGGTCTCTACGCGACCCATACCCTTGTGCCGCCCACTCCCGGGCCGATCGCTGCAGCCGGGGCCCTGGGCGCGGACCTGGGCAAGGTCATCCTGCTCGGCCTTCTGGCCGCCGTCCCGGCTTCCCTCGGCGGACTGCTGTGGGCTACCAAGGTGGCCAGTAAGTACGGCCTCGAAGCCGATGTCCAGGAATCCTATTCCGACATCGTCCGGAAGTCCGGAAAGCTCCCGGGCGGATTCCTTTCCTTTCTCCCCCTTTTGATGCCCATAGTCTTCATCCTTCTCAAGTCGGCGGCCGAATTCCCCTCCAAGCCCTTCGGGGGAGGAAAGCTCCAGCAATTCGTCTCCTTCATGGGCGATCCCGTCACTGCCCTCATGTTCGGTGTCGCCCTGTCCCTTCTTCTCGTCAGGAAGGGGGAGATGAAGGAAGCCCTCGACGGCTGGATGGGAAAGGGGATCAGGGATTCAGCCATCATTCTCGTCATCACCGCGGCGGGCGGTTCCTTCGGCCAGGTCATCAAGGGAGGCCCCCTCGTGGATTTCATAAAGACGAATCTCGGGGGACTCAACCTGGGCATTTTCCTGCCCTTCCTCATTTCAGCGGCCCTCAAGACGGCCCAAGGTTCCTCCACGGTCGCCATAGTGACGACTTCGAGCATCATGGCTCCGATGCTGGCCGCTTTGGGGCTGGATCCCGCCCTTACGGTCATCGCGATAGGAGCGGGATCGATGGTGGTCTCCCACGCCAACGATTCGTATTTCTGGGTCGTGTCGCAGTTTTCGAATATGCCTGTGGCCACGGCATACAAGGCATTCACGACCGCGACTGCGGTCGAAGGCTTCATCGCCTTCGCGGCCGTTTTCGTCATGTCTTTCTTCGTCCGCTGACGGGGCGGAAGGACAGGAGCCCGGGCCCGATCCCTCTTGCCGCAGGCGCGGCCCTGTACATGGACGCGCCTTTTATGGGACATTATAGGGATGCAAAGTTTCTTTTCGAACCTGTACGAACGATTCGGCCTCAATGCCTACGTGTC